>NZ_JBCNFP010000038.1:0-27911 GCF_050481165.1 Paenibacillus cisolokensis | reverse complement strand
CCAATTTAAAGTCTAGCATCAGGCTCGTTTTCGCGAACCTCCGTTTCTGCCTATTCCAAAACAGCAATTTTTCTACCGGAAATTCCAAAATGCCAAGCGCAGCAAGAGGTGCGAACCTCCCAGGGAATTCATGTGCGCTTGAGGTCCGCACTTCATACTATTGTCGTCGATAAGCCTAACGTAAAGCGTGTTCTAAACGCTCGGAAATCGGCGGCTCGTTAACCGCTGATCTTGAACTCAACATATCATCGGGACCAAACGGCGTCAAGAGCACGACACGCATAAACAGGTCCACCGTTACCCCAGCTGTTTCCATACCAAAACCACGCCAAAAGGCACAACCCCGTTAACCCCCCGGGGCTGTGCCTTGCCGCTCCGATATGCGCCGATCCGACAATATGCCCGCTTTCCGCCCGCTTATCGGATCGAAACGTTGTAATGTCTGAGCCACAGATCGGTCTGCCACAAATAAGCGAACAGCTGTGGGCCGCCCATGAGCTGGCCGAACCACGGCGTATTGCTGGCCGCCTGTTCGGACTCCGCGAGCTCCCGCACTTTTTTTACATTAATAAGCGGCAGGAGCGGAGAGGACGGATCATCCAGAACGTCCAGCAGCAGTTGCTTGACCGCAGCGAGATAGTTCGGATTGTGCGTCTTCGGATATGGGCTTTTTTTGCGGTACAGCACGTCGTCCGGCAGCACGCCGCGCAGCGCTTGGCGCAGGATGCCTTTTTCGCGGTCGCCGGCGGTTTTGATCGCCCACGGAATGTTCCATACGTATTCGACGAGCCGATGGTCGCAGTAAGGTACGCGAACCTCCAGTCCGACCGCCATGCTCATCCGGTCTTTGCGGTCCAGCAGCGTCGGCATGAAGCGGGTAATGTTCAGGTAAGACATCTCCCTCATACGCCGCTCCCGGTCGTTTTCGCCGGCGAGGCGGGGCACTTCGGCGATCGCTTCCTCATAACGTTCGCGAATGTAATCGAGCGGCCGGATCCAGGCCACTGCGTCGGGCGAGAGCAGATCGGCGCGTACGGCGGATGCGAGCGACCAGGGAAAAGTGTTCGCGTTCAGCGCATCTTCGCGATGAAACCACGGATAGCCGCCGAAAATTTCATCCGCCGCCTCTCCGGAGAGCGCGACGGTCGCTTCTTTCTTGATTTCCCGGCAAAACAGCAGCAGCGACGCGTCCACGTCGGCCATTCCCGGCAAATCCCTCGCCAGTACGGCATCGCGGAGCGCGGCCGCAAGCTCGGGCGTGTCGAACGTCACCGCGTGGTGGACGGTGCCCAGATGGCTGCTCATCCGTTCGATCCACGGGGCATCGGCGCCCGGCTGAAAAGCATGCGCCCGAAAATGCTTGTCATTGTCCGCGTAGTCGACCGAGAACGTATGCACCGCACCCTGGCCGGTCCGGTTGTAATAATCGACGGCAAGCGCCGTCAGGGCGCTGGAGTCGAGCCCGCCGGACAGCAGCGTGCAGATCGGCACATCCGATACGAGCTGGCGCTCCACCGTATCGCGCAGCAGCTCGCCGACCCGTTCGGCAGTCGCTTCCTCGTTCTCTTCGTGCGGACGGACTTCAAGCTGCCAATAGATCCGTTCGGCAATGCCTTCGCGCGACACCTTCAGCCAGCGGCCGGGGCGCAATTCCTCCAGATGGTGATAAACGCCGTGTCCCGGCGTGCGTGCCGGCCCGATCGCGAATATTTCGGCCAAGCCTTCCGCTCCGATTTCGGCGCTGACGGCGGGATGAGCCAATATCGCCTTCGGCTCGGAACCGAAAATGAACAATCCGTCGATCCGGCTGAAAAACAACGGCTTTACGCCAAGCCGGTCGCGGGCGAGAAACAGCTCCTCGCGTGCACCGTCCCAAACGGCGAAGGCGAAAATGCCGTTCAGCCGCTCCAGGCAAGCAGCCCCCCATTCCATGTAGGCGACAAGCAGCACTTCCGTGTCGCAAGTTGTCGTAAAGCGACGTCCCCGGTTTTCCAGCTCACGTTTCAATTCCGCAGCGTTGTATAATTCTCCGTTGTATACGATGACATAAGCATCCTCTTCCGACGAGCGGATCATGGGCTGCGCTCCGTTCTCAGGGTCGATCACCGCAAGGCGGCGATGTCCGAGCGCGCACGGTCCGGCGATCCACGTGCCGGCTGCGTCCGGTCCGCGAGCAGCGAGCGTTTCGGTCATCCTTTCCAGGATGTCGCTTTGCCGGGTCAGGTCACGGGTCCAATCGATCCAACCGGTGATGCCGCACATGTTCTCATCCCTCTCTTTGCTGAACTCCCTCTGCAATCATAAAACAGGTATATGCGTAAGACCGGATAAAATGTCTGTCCCCAAGGGAAGCTAGCGTAAGAAGGCACAGGCGGGCGATGGAAAGGAGGATTTTCGAGCATGGATAACGGAGGGGGCGAGACGGCTCGCAAACGTTATTACGTATCGGTCGGAGCCGGCCAAATTTTGGAGGATCCGACCGCGGCGCCCTATGAGTTGGTCATCATGGCGAACGAAGAAGAGCTGAACCGGCTGCAGGAGTTGTTCGAGGAAATAAGCAGCTTCGATGAAGCGCAGGCGTTTCACTTTGGCTCGCACCCGTTTGGCAAAGCGACGAGACAGGAAATCGACGGCGGCTACAGCTATTTGATCGATTCGATTTATCGTCTGTTGTACGAATGCGGAACGGATGAAACGAAACGCCATATTGAATCGATGCAGTTGTTATAATCGCGGCTTTGCGCGGGCGTTACCGCGAATTTTCTTAATAAGGAGGGATAACCGGTGAGTGAAACGAAACAGAACAAAGGCAACCAGTATGCGCAAAAAGGCGAGACGTTTGCGGAAAATGTCCTGGATAAAAATGTGAAGCAGCCGGCGCAAAACAATCCGAGCGAAAGCGTTCGGCGCTAATCCGGCATTCCCGGTTTTCCATAAGACATAACGACCATGCGGCGAGCATATCGTGAATAGTGGGGAAACAAGAACGATCCATGGGAGAGGAGCCGGCCGGGAAGAGCCATCCTGGGACATGGAGGAATGGGAATGAGCGCGGAACTGCTTATTCAATTACTCATGCTCGTCGTGATGATCATCGGTCTAGCCGGCCTGTCGGATCGCTCGTAAGTTTCCTTGCTGGGACGGGATGCGCGTTTTCTTCCTGACGCGCCGCTCCCGTTTTTTTGTTTTTTGAAAGACCGCGGGGCGGCTAATCACGAAGCTCCAGGACCTTATTCGCTCGCTCCAGCCCGCTGTGAAACTGCCACCAGTCCCGAAATTGCTTGCTATTACTCCGGCTCGCGGCGGCTGGCATCCGGAAGATGAGACAATAGAGGACAATGCTGCAAAAGTGCAGTATTTCCGGGGGGAAATGAACCAAAACTCGAAAATTTCTGCGATAATGCAATTTTTTGCCCCCGTTCAAGCCAGACAAGCGAAAACCGCCCCAAAATACTGTATTTTCGCAGGATTTTGCATCATAGTCATCTATTCGGGCCAAAGTTCCTGTATTTTTGCAACTTTTTCGCCAAAGCGATCAGCCCGAAGAAGGGGGCGCTAAAGGCGGGACACCGACGGAGGACGACGATTTGACGGAAGGCGCGGACGGTTAAAGAGGCAAAAACAAAGACCGCGACAGGCGCGGTCTTGTGGCATATGTATTCACTGGCGTCCCAGGAGGGATTCGAACCCCCGACCGACGGCTTAGAAGGCCGTTGCTCTATCCAGCTGAGCTACTGGGACAAATTTTCAGCGCATCCGTTCGGGGATGCCGCTAAGTCGCAATGCTGGAGCGGGTGAAGGGAATCGAACCCTCGCCTCAAGCTTGGGAAGCTGGCGTTCTACCATTGAACTACACCCGCACAGTACTAGTTAATATATCATAATCGCCGGATCGAATCAATGGGAAAAATTCATTTTTGCGACAAAATCCTTTTTTATTTTAGAATCGTCGTGATATAATCAATCCAACTGAAAGCATAGCGACACGAGCGCTTGAATGACAAGGCGGTGTTACCATTACAGCTCCGAACGATCCGCCTCGTGAAGATAAAGGCGGCAAAGAAAACGTCTACCTCTTTCCGAAGATGCTGGACCATTACCAGATTCAATTGACGCGCCTGCTGGAAGCGGAGCAATACGGGGAAGCGAAGGCGCTCCTCCGTTTTCTTCTCCAGGTCCGGGGGGAAGAGCGCCGGAATTACGAAGAGTGGGAAAATTTGCTGACATGGCTGAATATGGCTTTTCCGGACAGCGAAACGTCCGAAGAAGACGACGATGGCGATGAGGAGGAGAAGCTGCGCCAGGACGCGCTGAATCCTGCCGACCATGACGAGGCCTATGTCAGGCAGGTGCTGTACATTATGCGCCATCACCCGATGATGGATCAGCAAATATTGGCTATCGAGCGGGCGGTGCATCTTCGGCATGAGGACGTCGACCGGGAAATTATCGAATGGCTCGAAGAAGAAGATGTGCATCCGGTCGTGCAGTTCAAAGCGCTGCAATGCCTTCGCAAACGCGGAGCGCAAGGCGTGCTTGCGCTGGAACGGCTCGGCGAGACGATCCAGGTGGAGATCGGGGATGTTCCGCTGACGATGAACGATTTTCCCGAACCGGTATTGCGCGTGCTGGAACGGGTAGAGGCGAGCGTGGAGGCGGACGATCCGACGCTTCCTCATTTTGCCCGCGAACTTTGGAAAGAGAGCTTGCAGTTCCTATACGGCACTTCGGCTTACAAACGGCTGCTGCAGGACGACGATGAGACGGTGGACTGTTACGCGGCGGCGCTTCATCTCACGCTGCTGCTGACCGTATATGGCTCGGCGGATGAAGAAGAGGTGAGGGATACGTACGGCATTACCGGCGAGCTGCGCTTCCGGTATGAGCAGGCGTACCGCTCTTTGCGGCAGATTACCGATTTTCACTCGGATGAAAGCGGGCCCGAGCCTTGAAATCCGCTAGGATGTAATTTATAATGGAATGGTTTATTGAGCGTGACTCCCGTTTAAAATAGGATGTGTAATTCGGAGGGGAAAGCATAAAATGAAAGCAACCTGGGAAAAAATAGACAAGAACGTCGTCGCGATCGACGTGGAAGTCGATGCCGAAAAAGTAGCCGAGGCGCTTGACAAGGCTTTTAAGAAAGTCGTGGCCAAAGTAAACGTGCCCGGATTCCGCAAAGGCAAAGTGCCGCGTGCGATATTCGAAGCGCGCTTCGGCGTCGAGAGCCTGTATCAGGACGCGATCGACATTATTCTGCCGGACGCTTATGCCGATGCCGTGAAAGAAACCGGCGTTCAGCCCGTTGACCGCCCGGAAATCGACGTCGAGCAATTCGGCAAAGGACAAGCCTTCAAATTCAAGGCGAAGGTTACGGTAAAGCCGGAAGTGAAATTGGGCGAGTACAAAGGTCTGGAAGTTCCCGCCGGCAATACGGAAGTGACCGAAGAGGAAATTAACGCCGAGCTGGAACGGCTGCAGCAGCGTCACGCCGAGTTGGTCGTAGTCGAAGAAGATGCGGCTCAGAACGGGGACATTACGATCATCGATTTCGAAGGCTTCGTCGACGGCGAGCCGTTCGAGGGAGGCAAGGGCGAGCGCTACAATCTCGAGCTCGGCTCGGGTTCGTTCATCCCCGGCTTCGAGGAGCAGATTGTCGGCATGCGTACGGGGGACTACAAAGATGTGGAAGTGACGTTCCCGGAAAATTACCACGCCGAGAATCTGGCAGGCAAACCGGCGGTCTTCAAAGTGAAGCTTCATGAGATCAAACGGAAAAATTTGCCGGCTCTCGACGATGAATTCGCCAAAGACGTCAGCGAGTTCGAAACGCTTGAGGAGTTCAAGCAAGATCTGGCTGCGAAGCTGAAAGAGCGCAAAGAGAAAGAAAACGAGCAGGCCCGCGAAACCGCGGTTGTGGAAAAAGCGGCGGAAGCGGCCGAAATCGACATCCCCGAAGTGATGATCGAGAACGAAACGGACTACATGATTCGCGATTTCGAGAACCGCCTGCGGATGCAGGGGATGAATCTCGAGCTGTATTACCAATTCTCCGGTCAAGATGAGGCGCAACTGCGCGAGCAGATGAAGGGCGACGCCGAGAAGCGCGTCCGCAATACGCTTGTACTGGAGCAAATCGCTAAAGTCGAAAATATCGAAGTGACCGACGAGGATGTACAAGCCGAGCTGGAGAAGCTTGCCGAACAGTACAAACGTCCGGTGGACGAGTTGAAGGAGCTGTTCGAACGCAACGGAACGCTCGACAACCTGAAAGAAGATCTGTCCATTCGCAAAACGGTTCGGTTTTTGCTTGAAAACAGCAAACAAACGAGCGAAGTCGCATAACGCGAACCGGTACGAAGGCTTCGATAACGAAATTGGGCACGTGAAAACTACCACGTGCCTTATTTTACCACCGAAATACATACCAGCTTCCTTCGCGACGCCGGAACGGCAAGGCGAAACGAAGCTTCTCCCGTCGATCGGGATCTTACATAACACATACTGGCGAAATCAGGCGCATTCCCGGTACATAAGCGGCGGATCTGTTCGTATACTGTATAAAGGCGAGAAAATGACAGCGAACGGCCGACGTGTTACAATGTATTATGCAAGTCACAGTCCAATAAGAAAAGAGGTTGGTCGTCATGAATTTGGTACCGATTGTCGTCGAGCAAACGAATCGTGGTGAGCGTTCTTACGATATATACTCCCGCCTGCTGAAGGACCGGATCATTTTCCTGGGCAGCGCCATTGATGACGACGTGGCCAATTCCGTCATCGCGCAGTTGCTGTTTCTGACCGCTGACGATCCGGACAAGGATATTCACTTGTATATTAACTCGCCCGGCGGTTCGGTAACTGCCGGTCTGGGCATTTACGATACGATGCAATATATCAAGCCCGACGTATCCACCATTTGCGTCGGGTTGGCGGCCAGCATGGGTTCTCTGTTGCTGACTGCCGGCGCCAAGGGCAAGCGGTTCGCGCTGCCGAACAGTGAAGTCATGATACACCAGCCGCTCGGCGGCGTCCGGGGACAGGCGACGGACATCAAAATCCATGCTGACTGGATTTTGAGGACGAAGCAAAAGTTGAACCAGATTTATGTAGAACGTACAGGTCAGCCGTACGAAAAAATCGACCGCGACACCGACCGCGACTACTTTATGAGCGCGGAGGAAGCGATGGCCTACGGGCTGATCGACAAGGTCATCGACAAGCCGTTGTCGGCCGTCTGACCAATTGGAACGAAGGAGTGAAGACATGTTTAAATTTAACGACGAGAAAGGCCAGCTGAAATGTTCCTTCTGCGGCAAGTCGCAGGATCAGGTTCGCAAGCTGGTAGCCGGTCCGGGCGTTTATATATGTGACGAGTGCATCGAACTGTGCACGGAAATTGTGGAAGAGGAGCTCGGCCACGAAGAAGAGCTCGAAATGAAAGACATTCCGAAGCCACGGGATATTCGCAACATTCTCGACCAATACGTCATCGGGCAAGACAACGCGAAGAAGTCGCTGGCTGTTGCGGTTTACAACCACTACAAGCGAATCAATTCGCAGAGCAAGATCGAGGATGTCGAGCTTCAGAAGAGCAACATTTTGCTGCTCGGCCCGACGGGCTCGGGCAAGACGCTGCTCGCTCAGACGATGGCCAAAATTTTGAACGTGCCGTTCGCCATCGCGGACGCCACGTCGTTGACGGAAGCGGGATACGTCGGAGAAGACGTCGAGAATATTTTGCTGAAGCTGATTCAGGCTGCCGACTATGACGTCGAGAAAGCCGAGCGCGGCATCATCTACATCGACGAGATCGACAAAGTGGCCCGCAAATCCGAAAACCCGTCGATTACGCGCGACGTGTCCGGAGAAGGCGTGCAGCAGGCGCTGCTCAAAATTCTTGAAGGCACGGTCGCTTCGGTGCCGCCGCAAGGCGGGCGGAAGCATCCGCATCAGGAGTTCATCCAGATCGATACGACGAACATTCTGTTCATCTGCGGCGGCGCCTTCGACGGGCTGGAGCAGATTATCAAGCGCAGAATCGGCAAAAAGGTGATCGGCTTCAACACGGCGGGCGACGGCCAGAAAGATTTGAAGCCGGGCGAATACCTGTCGATGGTTTTGCCGGAGGATCTGCTTAAATTCGGCCTTATTCCGGAGTTTGTCGGCCGTCTGCCGGTCATCTCGACGCTGGAGCCGCTTGACGAGAAGGCGCTTGTCCGCATCCTGTCCGAGCCGAAGAACGCGCTGGTCAAACAGTACCAGAAGCTGCTGGAGATGGACAATGTCAAACTGGAGTTCGAGCCGGCGGCGCTTGAAGCGATCGCCAAGGAAGCGATCAAGCGCAATACGGGTGCGCGCGGATTGCGCGCCATTATCGAAGGGATTATGCTGGATGTGATGTATGAGGTGCCGTCCCGGGACGACGTGGGCACCTGCGTCATTACCGAGAAGGTCGTACAGGAACGCATTATGCCGGAGTTGACGTCCAAGAAAGGGAAGAAGAAGGAAGAAAGCGCCTGATTGCAGGGGCGGCCGATTACCGTCATCGATTCCACCCTCCGGGCGGCTCGGACAGCCGCAGCCGGCGGGTGGACTTTGGCGTTATGGGAGAGATTCCTTATGTATTTGCGACAACAAACGCGGCCTGTCAAAGTCGGAAACTTGACGATCGGCGGCTCGAATGAAGTAATCATCCAAAGCATGTGCACGACGAAAACGGCGGATGTCGAAGCGACCGTGGCGGAAATTCTCCGTCTGGAGGAAGCGGGTTGCCAAATCGTCCGCGTAACGGTGAACAACAAGGAAGCGGCGGAAGCGCTGAAGGAGATCAAGAAACGGATTCATATTCCGCTCGTCGCGGATATCCATTTCGATTACCGGCTGGCGCTTGCCGCCATTGAGAACGGCGTGGACAAAGTCCGCATCAATCCGGGCAATATCGGCCGCCGCGAGAAAGTCGAGGCGGTCGTCAAAGCGTGCAAGGAGCGGGGCATCCCGATCCGGATCGGCGTCAATGCCGGTTCGCTTGAAAATCATCTGCTTGAAAAATACGGCTATCCGACGCCGGAAGCGATGGTCGAAAGCGCCTTGTACCATATCGGTATTCTGGAAGACCTGGACTTCCATGACATTATCGTTTCGCTTAAAGCTTCGGACGTGCCGATGGCCATCAAGGCGTACACGATGGCGGCCGAGAAAATTGCCTATCCGCTCCATCTCGGCATTACGGAGGCCGGAACGCTTCACGCCGGTACGATCAAAAGCTCCGCGGGCATCGGCGCGCTGCTGGCGATGGGCATCGGCAACACGGTTCGGATCAGTCTGAGCGCCGACCCGGTCGAAGAGGTGAAGGTCGCCCGGGAGCTGCTCAAAACATTCGGCCTCATTACGAATGCGGCGACGCTCGTCTCCTGTCCGACCTGCGGCCGTCTCGATATCGACCTGTTCTCCATCGCCAACGAGGTGGAGGAGTATATCGCGAACATCAAAGTGCCGATCAAAGTGTCGGTGCTGGGCTGCGCGGTGAACGGTCCGGGCGAGGCGCGCGAAGCCGACATCGGCATCGCCGGCGCCCGCGGGGAAGGGATGCTGTTCCGTTACGGCGAAATGATCCGCAAAGTTCCGGAAGCCGAGCTGCTGAACGAACTGAAAAAAGAAATCGACAACATCGTGCGGGTATACGAGGAAACGGGCGAAATTCCCGGACGTAAACGCCAGCACGCATAATCGCATCCAAAACCTTCGGCGGCGCGCCCCGAAAACGGCGCGTACCGAAGGTTTTTTTCTCCCTGGAACGGCGATTATTCCTCGCAAGCGGAGGCAATACTGTAGAGTATGACTTTACTGCCGGTTTTTGCTTGAGAGGAGCGAGGAACAAATGACATTAAGCGTCGTGTTGATGCTGATCCAGGTATTTTTTGCGGTCGTGATCGGACTGTACTTTTGGAATTTGCTGCGCAATCAGAAAACGAACCGTTCGGCAGTCGACCGCGAGTCGCGCAAGGAGATGGACAAGCTGCGGAAGCTGCGCTCCATTTCCCTGACGAAGCCGCTGGCGGAGAAGACGAGACCGCAGACGATGCACGATATTGTCGGTCAGCGAGACGGCCTGCGCGCGCTCAAGGCCGCCTTGTGCAGCGCCAATCCGCAGCACGTTATCATATATGGCCCTCCGGGCGTCGGCAAAACGGCGGCCGCGCGCGTCGTATTGGAGGAAGCGAAAAAAAATCCCGCATCCCCGTTTTTGCCGGATGCGAAATTTACGGAGATCGATGCGACGACGGCCCGGTTCGACGAACGGGGCATCGCCGATCCGCTTATCGGCTCGGTGCACGATCCGATCTATCAAGGGGCGGGCGCCATGGGCGTCGCCGGTATTCCGCAGCCCAAGCCGGGAGCGGTGACGAAGGCGCACGGCGGCCTGCTGTTTATCGACGAGATCGGCGAATTGCATCCGATCCAGATGAATAAGTTATTAAAAGTGCTGGAAGACCGGAGAGTGTTTCTCGAAAGCGCGTATTACAATTCGGAAGACACGAACATTCCGAGCTACATTCACGATATATTCGAGAACGGACTTCCCGCCGATTTCCGTCTTGTCGGCGCGACGACGCGGTCTCCGCAAGAGATTCCGCCCGCGCTTCGTTCGAGATGCATGGAAGTCTACTTCCGTCCGCTGCTTGCGGACGAAATCGGTCAGATCGCCGAGCACGCGGTCAAAAAAATCGGATTTCCCCCTTGTCCGGCAGCGATCGAAGTGGTCAAAAAATATGCGACGAACGGCCGCGAAGCCGTAAACGTCATCCAATTGGCCGCCGGGCTTGCGCTGTCCGAGAAGCGATCTGAAATTACGGCGGCCGATGTGGAATGGGTAGTCAACAGCAGCCAAATTCCGCCTCGTCCCGACCGGAAGGTACCGTCCGCCCCGCAGATCGGTCTGGTCAACGGCCTGGCCGTCTACGGGCCGAATATGGGGACGCTGCTTGAAATCGAGGTCAGTGCCATCCCGGTCAAGAACGGCAAAGGGCAGTATACGATTACGGGCGTAGTGGACGAGGAGGAGCTCGGCGGAGGGCAGCGGACGCTGCGCCGCAAAAGCATGGCGAAGGGGTCGGTAGAAAATGTGCTGACCGTGCTGCGCCGCCTGGACATGAAGCCGGAAAATTACGATCTGCATATCAATTTTCCCGGCGGCACGCCGATCGACGGCCCTTCCGCCGGCGTTGCCATGGCGACGGCGATCGCTTCGGCCATCAAGGGGATACCCGTGGACAACAAGCTGGCGATGACCGGTGAGGTGAGCATTCACGGCAACGTGAAGCCGGTCGGTGGCGTGCTGGCCAAGGTGGAGGCCGCTTTTCAGGCGGGAGCGGAACGCGTCATCGTCCCGAAGGAGAACTGGCAGGCCATATTCGAGGATTTGCAGGGATTGAAGGTCATACCGTGCGAACGCGTGGAAGAAGTGTTCGACATCGTTTTTCCGGCGGAGCACAAAGCTTCGATTCCGGTGGAGACGCCCGCCGCGGGCGATGTATATATCGCGTCGAATCTGCCCTATTTGCAGGCCGATTCGGCAGAATGATAAAATGGGAATGCAGAAGATTGGAGGTGCTGGTATGGTACCTGGGAAAGGGAAGGGGAAAGGCCGCCGGTTGCCCTTGCTTCCGCTCCGTGGGCTTCTTGTCTATCCCAGCATGGTGCTCCATCTGGACGTGGGCAGAGAAAAATCGGTTCGCGCGCTGGAGAGCGCCATGGTTGACGATCACATGATTCTGTTATGTTCCCAATCGGAAGTCAATATCGAGGAGCCGACGAGGGAAGACATTTATAGGGTCGGTACTATCGCCAAGGTGCGGCAAATGCTGAAGCTGCCCAACGGTACGATTCGCGTTCTGGTTGAGGGGGTAGTCCGCGCCGAGATTACCGAATATTTATCCAATGAGCAGTTTTACGAGGTAATGGTGAAGGAACTGCCTGAGCCGTCAGTCGACGATCCCGAAGTGGATGCGCTCATGCGGACGGTGCTCGGTCAATTTGAAAATTATATTCATCTGTCCAAAAAAGTGACGCCGGAAACGCTTGCCGCCGTATCGGATATCGACGAACCCGGGCGGCTTGCGGATGTCATTACGAGCCATCTGTCTCTGAAAATTAAAGATAAGCAGGAAATTTTGGAGACGGTCGACGTTCGGGCGCGGCTGGAGAAGCTGCTTGACATTCTGAACAACGAGCGGGAAGTGCTCGAGCTCGAGCGGAAGATCAGCCAGCGCGTCAAAAAGCAGATGGAGAAGACGCAGAAGGAGTACTATCTGCGCGAGCAGATGAAGGCGATTCAGAAGGAACTGGGCGACAAGGAGGGACGCGCCGGCGAAGTGGAGGAGCTGCGAAGCCAACTCGCCGAAGCCGGAGTGCCCGACAAGGTCCGGGAAAAGATCGAAAAGGAAATCGACCGGCTCGAAAAAATGCCCTCGACCTCGGCGGAAGGGGGCGTCATTCGCAATTATATCGATTGGCTGTTGTCTTTGCCCTGGACGAAGAAAACGGAAGACGATCTGGATCTGGCCAATGCCGAGCGGATACTGGATGAGGATCATTACGGCCTGGAGAAGCCGAAGGAACGCGTCCTGGAATATTTGGCGGTGCAGAAGCTCGTCAAGAAGCTGAAAGGACCGATACTCTGTTTCGTCGGACCGCCAGGCGTCGGCAAGACGTCGCTTGCGCGATCGATCGCCAAGTCGCTCGGTCGGCAATTCGTCCGGATTTCTCTCGGCGGGGTGCGCGACGAAGCCGAAATCCGCGGTCACCGGCGCACATACGTGGGCGCTATGCCAGGCCGAATCATTCAGGGAATGAAAAACGCCGGCACCGTCAATCCGGTGTTCCTGCTCGACGAGATCGACAAAATGGCGATGGACTTCCGCGGCGATCCGGCGTCGGCGCTGCTCGAAGTGCTCGATCCGGAGCAGAACGGAACGTTCAGCGACCATTTTATCGAAGTGCCTTACGATCTGTCGAACGTCATGTTCGTGACGACCGCGAATGCGCTTCACAATATTCCGCGTCCGTTGCTCGACCGGATGGAAGTGCTGTACATTCCGGGATATACGGAGCTCGAAAAAATCCAGATCGCCCGCCGCTACCTGCTGCCGAAGCAAAAGCGCGAGCACGGTCTGGAAGACGATGCGCTGCGGCTCGAGGACGATGCGCTGCTGCAGCTTATCCGCGAATATACGCGGGAATCGGGCGTGCGCAATTTGGAGCAGCAGGTGGCTGCGCTGTGCCGAAAAGCGGCGAAGCAGCTCGTCTCCGCTCCGGATTCCGCGCCCATCGTCGTGGACGTCGATCAGATCAGGGAGTGGCTCGGTCCGGCGAAATTCCGATACGGGCTTGCGGAGCAGGAGGATCAGATCGGAGCGGTTACGGGGCTGGCCTGGACCGAGGTGGGCGGAGATACGCTGGTGATCGAAGTGACCGTCATGCCGGGCAGCGGCAAGCTGACGCTTACCGGCAAGCTCGGCGATGTGATGAAGGAGTCGGCACAGGCCGCTTTCAGCTATACGCGGGCGAAGGCGAACGAGCTTTCGATCGATCCGCAATTCCACGAGAAATACGATATTCATATTCATATTCCGGAAGGAGCGATTCCGAAAGACGGGCCTTCGGCGGGCATCACGATCGCCACGGCGCTTATTTCCGCGCTGACCGGCCGGAAGGTGTCCAGGGAAGTGGCGATGACCGGCGAAATTACGCTTCGCGGCCGCGTGCTGCCGATCGGCGGGCTGAAAGAGAAGGCGCTTGCCGCTCACCGCGCGGGCATTCGCAAAGTGCTGCTCCCGGCCGACAATGAACGCGATTTGCGCGAGGTGCCGGACAGCATACGCGCCGACATGGAGTTCGTTCCCGTCTCGCATATGGACGAAGTGATCCGCCATGCGCTGCTGGACGGACCGGGAATCGCTGCTTCGGGTCAGAATGCGGGGACGACGGTGTCATGAAAATTACGAAAGCGGAGTTTGTAATCAGCGCGGTTAAGCCGCAACAGTTTCCCGATGACGCCCTGCCGGAGGTAGCGCTGGCAGGGCGCTCCAATGTCGGGAAGTCGTCGCTCATCAACCGGATGATCGAACGGAAAAATCTGGCCCGGACAAGCTCCCAGCCGGGCAAGACGCAGCAGCTGAACTACTACCGGGTGAACGACAAGCTCTATTTCGTCGACTTTCCGGGCTACGGCTACGCCAAAGTATCGAAGCGGCAGCGGGAGGAGTGGGGACGGATCGCGGAACAGTTTTTGCAGACGAGAGAGCCGCTCAAGCTGCTCATTCTGATCGTGGACATCCGCCACCCTCCGACCGAAGACGACCGGTTGATGTACCATTGGCTCAAGCATTACCGCATTCCGGTCTGCGTCGTGGCCACGAAGGCGGACAAAATCCCGCGGGGCAAATGGGACAAGCATGTGAAAATCGCCAAAGAAACGCTGGAAGCCGATCCCCGCGACCCGTTCGTCTTGTTCTCCTCCGAGACGGGCAAAGGGCGGGACGAGCTGTGGGCGATCATCGCCGAGGCGACCGACCTAAATTTGGAATGAACAGCTTAAGCCCCCAAACTTCCGTTATAATATCGAGGATATAAGGGAATCTGTTGATCTCATCGCGAATAAGGCTGGTTTTTTCCCGGAAAATGCGAAAATATAAAGACCGGAAGGCAGGAAGACATTTGTTGGATGGCGTATAATAAAGATACGGTAAATCAGAGAAGCGATAAGCGCGGAAGTTTAAAGAATTGAGGAGATTTTTATGGCTCAGCGGTTAGCCACGGAGTATGTAAAAGCCAAACTGCAGTTGACGACGGAGGAAATGCCCCAATTTGTCCGGTTTCTTGAGGAGCAGCAAATCTGTTTGCATGTAAAGGTGCTCGAAAACGGCAATCAGGAGCTCGTGCTCGAAGACGTTGCAGGGAGGGAAGAAGTGCAGCTGACGTTCGAGCGTCAGCAAGATCATTACGTCTGTGTGCTTTCCTGCCGCCTGGTTCATCCGAAGCTGACGAACGTGATGCGCAAAGCGGTAGCCGCTTTTAAAGGCGACGCGATCGTCAACCGAATCTACAGTCATTATACGATGGTATATCATTACAGCAGAGGTGCAGTCAGCCGGATCGTGGAACAGACTGACGCCGGCGCGCGGATCGTATTCGAGCGCAAGGATACGCTCGGCGCGCTTGAGAAGCAATTCCGCAATCGTTTCGTCGAGCAGGAAATCGAAATCGTCCAAAACGCGATCAACGAGCTGCTCGATTTGCGCAATCAAAGCAAAGACAGCCATGAAATTACGATGATTGACGAACGCCTCAGGGAATTGACGCACAAGCTGTTCGTGCTGGAAGCCTGAAGCGTTGGCGAAAACGGCAGGAGCCGGGCCGATGGTCCGGCTCCCGTTTTTTTATCAGCGGGATATGCACGATCCGGCCCTTTCGAATATAGGTTATAAATGGACAAACGACCCGAATGTCCGGGTTAAAAAAAAGGGTTGCATTTCTGTGCGATAGATGTTATTTTTAACTTCGTTGAAAAAAATAATAGGAACCAGGATTCACTCAGGACATAGTAATGTTGCGAGAGACTATTCCCTCGAGAAGTGAATGACGTAGGTCCTAGCGGATGAAATTTGTACAACATTTTATTCCTAGGAAGGGGGAACCGGAAGATGGAATATTCAACTTTCGGAAGACACGTTGCGGTCGATGCTTGGGGTGTTGATTTTGATTTGTTGAACAATGCGGAAATGCTGCAAGCGCATATGGTGGAAGCGGCCGAAGCTTGCGGTGCCACCGTCCTCTCGGTTCAAGCCAAACAATTTGAGCCTCAAGGCGCAACGGTGCTTGTCCTGCTGTCGGAAAGCCATCTCTCGATTCATACGTATCCTGAGAAAGGCTTTGCCGCTCTCGATTGCTATACTTGCGGCGAAACCGTGGATCCGCAACTGGCCATTGATTATATGATGTCCGTATTGAAACCGGAGAAGGTGCACGCGAAGAAACTTGTCCGGGGAATCGGCGAGTTGCAAGTCATTGAACCGGAATTGAAGCAGGTTGAACTCGTCTAGTTCGGCGGCTGGCCGTTGTTCGACCTTTATAATCGGATAACCATGGATTCTCCGTCCATGGTTATTTCTTTTTCGAAGAATAAGCGCGATGCAGACCGTCTACAATAGGAAGAGTCCCTCGTCCCGTAATTCAAATATTATTCATAAATGATACGGTAAGGCTTGTCGAACTATGCTATAATTAATAATAATTTTAATTTAGAGTTCTGATTGGCGAGAGGAGGCAGGTGGAGCCCATGCACATCATCGTTGTCGGCTTGAATTATCGGACGGCCCCCGTCGAAGTGAGGGAGCGGTTCACGTTCTCCGAGCGGGATTTGCCGGAAGCGATTCAACAGCTGAAACAAACGAAGAGCATTCTGGAATGTGTCATCGTGGCGACCTGCAACCGTACGGAATTGTATGCGGTGGTGGACCGGCATCATCTTTGCGGCCATTACATTCGCAGCTTTATGGAGAACTGGTTCGGTTTGCCCCGTCAGGAGTTTACGCATCATCTGTACATGTTCGAGGACGATCTTGCGGTCAAGCATCTGATGCGGGTCGCGAGCGGACTCGATTCGATGGTTATCGGGGAAACGCAAATTCTCGGCCAGGTGAAGAGCGCTTTTCAGCTTGCGCAGGAGCTGAAAGCGACCGGGACGCTGTTTAACATGCTGTTCCGGCAGGCGATTACGGTGGCAAAGAGGGCGCATTCCGAGACGTCCATCGGCGAAACGGCGGTATCGGTCAGCTATGCGGCCGTGGAGCTGGGCAAGCGGATCTTCGGACAATTCGCGAAGAAGACGGTGATGATTCTCGGCGCCGGCAAAATGAGCGAGTTGACTGCGAAGCATCTGTACGCGAACGGTGCGGAGAAAATCATCGTCGTGAACCGGACATACGATCGTGCGGTTGAATTGGCCGATAAATTTAACGGTATACCATGCTCGATGCCGGAGGCGATCCGGCGGCTGCATGAGGCGGACATTATTATCAGCTCGACGGGTGCGGACGGTTTCGTATTGCAGCGTGAGCAGGTGGCCGAGGCGATGAAGCGGCGCAAATCGCGCCCGCTGTTCATGATCGATATCGCGGTGCCGCGCGATCTCGATCCGGCCATCGCGTCGGTGGAGAACGTTTTTCTGTACGATATCGACGATCTTGAAGGTATTGTGGAAAACAATTTGGAGCAGCGCCGCAAAGAAGCGCTCAAGATCGAAGCGATGATTGCCGAGGAGTACGAGGCGTTCCGCGAATGGTATCGGACGCTTGGCGTCGTCCCGCTCATTCGCGCGCTTCAGGACAAAGCTGCGGCTATCCATGAGGAAACGATGGACAGCCTGATGAAGAAGCTGCCGGACCTTGGCGAACGCGAGTTGAAGGTCATACGCAAACTGACCAAAAGCATCGTCAACCAGATGACGCACGATCCGATTTTGCGCATCAAGGAGATGGCGGGAGACAAGCGCGCGGCGGAAGCGATGGATATGTTCGTCAAGCTGTTTGCGCTTGAGGAAGCGGTCGAGGAAGCCGATCGCGAGCAGGTGCCGGAAGCCGCTCCCGTTCCGCTTGCGGCACGGGCAGGCGGAGCCGGTTCCAAGCCTCAGCCTGTTATCGGCCTGGCCACTGCGGCGCCTTGACGGTTTTAAGCTGATGCCCTGGGCTTGCCGTTCCTTCCTTCGGTCGATCCCGATGGTGCCGGCCGACGGAAGTTAACGCGGCGGCTGCAGGGCTGCTTCTATTGTTGCGTATGTTGCGGCCTTGACGGCAGGCTGCGCCGCAGTGACGGCGGCAGTTTTGCGGCGCAAATATCCGGTATCGGGGCCGGGACCGTTTCGTCTTCAGGCGGCGGAGGATAGCGGTTAGGTATGGCGTGCTGGTGACGGATTCGCTTGTCATCGGCATTTTTTTGTACAATAGAAGGGAAAGGAACCATCGGAGAGGAAGGTTAAGATACGCCATGGCCCGCTATTATCCGATTATGCTCGACGTGTCGGCAATGCGCTGCGTCGTCATCGGCGGCGGGGCGGTCGCCGAACGGAAAACGGCCGCCCTGCTTGAAGCCGGAGCCGCCCATGTCGTCGTCATTGCGCCCGAGGCAACCGAGGGACTCGTCCGGCTTGGGAAGGAAGGGAAAATCCGGCTGGAGCGCAGACGTTTCGCCGCATGCGATGCCGCCGCCCTCGGCGCCGACCTCGTCATTGCGGCATCGTCCGACCGCGCGTTGAATCGGATAGCTGCCGCGGCGGCCAAGCGCGCAGGGGCGCTTGTCAACGTTGTCGACGACGCTGCGGCCGGAAGCTTCGTTACCCCGGCGGTCGTGAGGCGCGGGGAACTGGTTATCGCGGTATCCGCGTCGGGGGCGAGCCCTGCGCTGTCCGCCCGCATCGCCCGCGAGCTCAAACAGCGGTACGGCGCGGAGTATGAGCGCAGCGCGTCGCTGCTCAAGCGTCTCCGGGAACGGTTGGCGACAGCCGTCCCCGACAGGGGCGAGCGTCAGCGGCTGCTTCGTCTCGCCGCGGAGGAGGCTCCGCATCATCCTGACGCGGAGCTTTCGATGCAGGCGGCCGTAGACGAAGCGGAGGTCGACCGGGCGATCGATCGGTGGATCGAGCGGCTGCGGATGTCGGCGGACAAGCCGAGCGTGCCGAAAGCATGTACTGCGGGAAAAGATAAAGAAGCGGATGGGAGGACGACGAAGATGGCGGATTCGGGCCACGACGGCAGAACGATCGTCGTCGGGACAAGACAGAGCGCGCTGGCGCTAACCCAGACCGGACAAGTGGTGGAGGAGCTGCGGCGCCTGTCCGAGAAGCACGGGTTCAACTACAAGTTCGAAATCAAAAAAATCGTGACCAAAGGCGACCGCATTCTGGACGTCACGTTATCGAAGGTGGGCGGCAAGGGCCTTTTTGTCAAAGAGATCGAGCAGGCGCTTCTGGATGGAGAAATCGATATGGCGGTTCACAGCATGAAGGATATGCCGTATCAGCTTCCGGCAGGGCTTACGACCGGAGCGGTGCCGAAACGGATCGATCCGCGCGACTGCCTGATTTCGAATCACGGCGGCGGTTTGGCCGGCTTGCCGCGCGGCGCGAAGGTCGGAACGAGCAGTTTGCGTCGATCCAGCCAGTTGAAGCATGCGCGTCCGGATCTTCGGATCGAGTGGATTCGCGGCAATATCGATTCCCGCATCCGGAAGCTGGAGACCGAAGGCTTCGATGCGATCGTGCTGGCTGCGGCCGGCTTGACCCGGATGGGCTGGGAGGACCGGATTTCGGCGACGATCCCTGAAGACATCTGCCTTCCCGCGGTCGGCCAAGGGGCGCTCGGCATCGAATGCCGCGATAATGACCGGGAAGTGCTGCAATTGCTTGCGCTTCTGAATGATAAGGAGACGGAGCTGGCCGTTCGGGCCGAGCGGGCTTTCCTGGGCGCCCTGAACGGCGGCTGCCAGGTGCCGATCGGTGCGTACGCCGTCCTTGTCGGATCGGACGGGACGGGCGCGCAGCTATTGGAGCTGACGGGGATGGTCGGAACGCCTGACGGCATGACGATTTTAAAGGATATGCGGCGGGGAACCGATCCCGAAGCGCTCGGGCAAGAACTGGCGGAATCGCTCCGGGCGAGCGGGGCGGACCGGTTGTTGGCCGAATTCGGAGGCGGAACGGATGGGTAAAGGAATCGTCTATCTGGTCGGAGCGGGACCTGGAGACCCGAAGCTGATTACGGTGCGGGGGATGGAATGTCTGGCGTCGAGCGATGTCGTCGTATACGACCGTTTGGCCAGCCCGCTGCTGCTCCGTTACGTCAAGCCGAACACGGAGAAAATTTATGTCGGCAAGCTGCCGGACCGCCATACGATGAAGCAGGAGGAGATCAACCAGCTGCTCGTCGATTTGGCGCTGCAGGGCAAAAGGGTGACCCGGCTGAAAGGCGGGGACCCGACTATTTTCGGCCGTGTCGGCGAAGAGGCCGGTCTATTGCGGCAGCACGGGATCGAGTTTGAAATCGTGCCCGGCATTACGTCGGCCATTGCGGTTCCCGCCTATGCCGGCATCCCGGTCACGCATCGGGAGATCGCTTCCTCCCTGTCGATCATAACCGGACACGAAAGTCCGGAAAAGCTGGACAAGTCGATCCATTGGGACAAGGTGACGAATGCGACCGGCACGCTCATTTTTTTGATGGGTGTCGCGAAGATCGGCTATATCGCCGAGCAGTTGATCCGGCACGGCAAATCGCCGGATACGCCGGTGGCGCTTGTCCGCTGGGGAACGATGGTCGAGCAGGAGACGCTCGTCGGCACGCTGGAGACGATTGAAGAGCAGGTGAAGCGGGCGAATTTCCAGCCCCCGGCCGTCATCGTCGTTGGCGAGGTAGTCCGCCAGCGGGAATCGCTGCAATGGTTCGAACGCAAACCGCTGTTCGGTACCCGCATTCTCGTAACGCGGGCGAGAGAGCAGGCGAGCGGTCTGGTCAAGCAAATCGAGGAGCTCGGCGGCGAGCCGGTCGAGTTTCCGGTCATCGAGACGCGGGCGCCGTCCGGGCCGGCGGCCCGCGAGTCGATCAAGGCGGCGCTCGAGGCTGCGGAGACGTACCGGTGGCTCATCTTCACGAGCGTAAACGGCGTAAATTATTTCTTCCGGCATTTGCAAACCTATGGAATCGATATTCGCCGCTTTCACGCCGCCCGGATTGCCGCGGTCGGTCCGAAGACGGCCGAAGCGCTGGCTGAACGCGGCTTGCGGGTCGAAGCGCTGCCGCAGACGTATCAGGCCGAAGGATTGATCGAGCTTCTGGCCGACGAGCTCAAGCCGGGCGAGCGGGCGCTGCTGCCGCGCGGCAATCTGGCCCGCGATGTGCTGCTCCGCGAGTTGACGTCCAGAGGAATCGACGCCGTCGGAATCGACGTGTACGAGACGGCGATCGCGGAGGATCAGGACGAGCTGGCGTTGTGGCTTCTCAAGGAGAAGGCGGTTCATATCGTCACGTTTACGAGCTCCTCGACCGTGACCAATTTGCTCGAGGTTCTTCGGCGTCAAGGCGTGGAGAAGCCGGCCGAGCTGCTGGCCGGCGCCGAAATCGCCTGCATCGGCCCGCTGACGGCGCGAACGGCCGAGGAAGCCGGATTGAAGGTGACGATTCAGCCCGAGGAGGCGACGATCGCGTCGCTGATCGACGCGATCGTCCGGCGGCGCGCCGACCGCCGCCAGGAGGCGGAGAAGAAGGAGGACAACAAGCAATGACATTTCCGATCGTACGTCATCGGCGGCTCCGCCGTACGACCGCGCTGCGGAACATGGTGCGGGAGACGGTGCTGACCGTTAACGATTTGATTTACCCGATATTTGTCACCTATGGCGACAACGTGAAAGAAGAAATTCCTTCGATGCCCGGCGTATTTCATTTCTCACTGGACCGGCTGGAGGAGGAAATTCGCGAAGTCGTAGACGCCGGTATTCCGGCGGTTCTGCTCTTTGGCGTTCCCGAAACGAAGGATGCCGAAGGATCGTCTGCATACGATGCCGACGGCATCGTGCAGCGGGCGATCCGCGCGGTCAAGGCGCAGGCGCCCGAGCTGGTCGTGATCGCCGACACTTGCCTGTGCCAGTTTACGGACCACGGCCACTGCGGCCTCATTCACCATCATCCGGTTACCGGAGCGGCGGAGATTGCCAACGACCCTTCGCTCGAGTTGCTCGTGAAGACGGCGGTATCGCAAGCGGAAGCGGGAGCGGACATCATCGCGCCGTCGAACATGATGGACGGCTTCGTCGCCGCGATCCGGCAAGGGCTGGACGAAGCGGGGTTCGAGAACGTGCCGATTATGTCCTACTCGGTGAAATATGCCTCGGCTTTTTACGGTCCGTTCCGCGATGCCGCTCATTCGGCGCCGCAATTCGGCGACCGGAAGACGTACCAGATGGACCCCGGCAATGTCAGGGAAGCGCTACGCGAAGCGGAATCCGACGTCGCCGAAGGCGCGGATATGCTGATGGTGAAGCCGGCGCTCGCTTACATGGACGTCATTCGCCTGCTGAAGGAGCAATTCGACCTGCCTGTCGTGGCCTACAACGTCAGCGCTGAATATTCCATGGTGAAGGCGGCTGCCGCGAACGGCTGGATCGACGAGCGGGCGATCGTGATGGAGACGCTGACCGGCATGAAGCGCGCCGGCGCCGACCTGATCATCACGTATCATGCGAAGGATGCGGCGAAATGGGTAAGGGAAGGCCTGGCCGGCGGCCGGGCATGACGTCGCCGCCCGTTAGCCGGGCGGCATCGCGATGACGACAGCGCCGGATACGCCGGGAGCGAGTGGACGGGGACGACGGATTCGCTCCTTTGTCGCGGGACAGAAGATGCGGACATATACGGTGACGGCGCAATTTTCGAAGGAGGCGGGTTGAACGTGTCGACAACATTATTCGGACGAAAAAGCGACGAGCGGTCGAAACAGGCTTTCGAACAAGCGAAGCGGGTCATCCCGGGAGGCGTGAACAGCCCGGTTCGGGCATTCAAGTCGGTCGGTTTGACGCCGGTCTACATGGAGCGGGGGGAAGGCGCCCGCGTCTATGACATCGACGGCAACGCCTACATCGATTATGTCGGATCATGGGGGCCGCTTATTCTCGGGCACGCCCATCCCGAAGTGATCGACGCGGTCAAGTCGGTTGCCGAAAAGGGCACCAGCTTCGGCGCTCCGACCGAGCTGGAGACGGAGATGGCGAAGCTCGTATGCGAGCGGGTGCCGTCGGTCGACCTCGTACGCATGGTCAACTCCGGAACCGAGGCGACGATGAGCGCGCTGCGGCTGGCACGGGGCTATACGAAGCGGAGCAAAATTGTAAAATTCGAAGGTTCGTATCACGGGCATGCCGACAGTTTGCTGATCAAGGCGGGGTCCGGCGTCGCCACGCTCGGATTGCCGGACAGCCCCGGCGTTCCGGAAAGCACGGCTTCCCATACGATAACGGTCCCGTATAACGATCTGGAATCGGTTCGCCTTGCTTTTGAGAAATACGGCGAGGATATCGCTTGCGTCATCGTCGAGCCGGTGGCCGGCAATATGGGCGTCGTGCCGCCGCTTCCGGGGTTTCTGGAAGGGCTCCGGGAAATTACCCGCGAATACGGCAGCCTGTTGATTTTCGACGAGGTCATGACCGGCTTTCGCGTTCACTACCATTGCGCGCAAGGCTTGTTTGGCATTGAGCCCGATCTGACCTGCTTCGGCAAGGTGGTCGGCGGGGGATTGCCGGTCGGCGCCTATGGCGGCAAGCGCGAAATTATGGAGATGATCGCGCCGACCGGGCCGATCTACCAGGCCGGCACGTTGTCGGGCAACCCGCTTGCGATGGCGGCAGGCTATACGACGTTGAAGCTGCTGACGCCGGATACGTATGAGCAGCTGGAGCGGAAGGCTGCCCGGCTGCAGGCCGGTTTCGAGGAGAACGCGCGGAAGTATGGCGTGGCGTGCACGATCAATCGCGTCGGCTCGATGGTCTGTCCGTTTTTTACGGATCGGCAGGTTGTCAATTTCGATACGGCCCGCACCTCCGACCTCGAGCGGTTCAAAACGTATTTTGCCGCGCTCTTGGAGCTTGGCGTGAACATCGCGCCGTCGCAGTTCGAAGGCATGTTCGTTTCGGCCGCGCATAGCGACGAAGAAATCGAAATGACGATCGCGGCGCATGGCGAAGCGCTGCGCCGGTTGTAGAGAGGTGAACTCCCGATGCGCATCGATTTTGCGTCGGCGCGGCGGGAAGGGGAATGGCTTGCGCTGGTCCGGCCGGCCGGATCGGACGATTGGCCGGAGGCCGGCAGCCATCCGCACGAGGTGCGGAAGCGGCTGCTGGCCTCTTCCCTTTTTCCCGCCAAATGGATTAACCGCTTGTTTTCCGTCGGCGGCATTCGGATGGAAGGCGAGCGTGTGCTCTTGCACGCTTTTCCCGCCGCTCATTTGGACCGCAGCGAACTGTACCGGATGGCGGCCTTGCCTCCGGCCAATCCGAAGTTGGAAGCGCTCGCGGTGCCGCTGTGGGAAGACGATTACGCGCTCGTGCTGAACAAGCCGGCCGGCATGCGGGTGCATGGCGCGTCGCCGGGTGAGCGGGGGACGCTGGCGGAAGCGGCGGCGCGGCATTGCCTGCTTGCCGGAGATCCGCAGCCCGTCCGGCATATTCACCGGCTTGATGACGATACGTCCGGGCCTGTGCTGTTCGCCAAGAACGACCTGGCGCAATGGCGGCTCGACGAGGCGATGCGCGGCAAAGAGGTGGACCGCCGGTATGTCGCCATCGTACAAGGACGGTTGAAAGCTTCTCGCGGCACGATCGACTTGCCGATCGGCCGCGACCGCCATCACCGTTCGCGCCGATGCGTGACAAGGAACGGCGACGCCGCCGTGACGCATTACGAAGTGGCGGAACAGTTCCGTTCGGCCGCCCTCGTCCGCATCCGTCTGGAGACCGGCAGAACGCATCAGATCCGCGTCCATTTCAGCCATATCGGCCATCCGCTGCTCGGCGACGGATTGTACGGCGGCGATGTCTCGCAGCTCGCCCATCAGGCGCTGCACGGAGAGCGGCTATTGTTCCGGCACCCGCTAACCGGCGAACCGGTCGAAGCGCAGGCCGTCCGCCCGGCCTGGCTGGACAGGCTGATCGGGAAGCTGCGCGATAGCTAAGGAGCGGCGACCGATCGGGAAGCTGCGAGGCAGCTAAGGATGGGCGTCCGATCGGGAAGCTGCGAGGCAGCTAAGGATGGGCGTCCGATCGGGAAGTTGCGCGATAGCTAAGGAGCGGCGTCCGATTGGGAAGTTTCGCGATAGCTAAAGAGGGCGATCGATCGGGAAGCTGCAAGGCAGCCAAGGAGCGGCGTCCGATTGGGAAGTTGCGAGGCAGCTAAGGATGGGCGTCCGATCAGGTAGTTGCGCGATAGCTAAGGAGCGGCGATCGATCGGGAAGCTGCAAGGCAGCCAAGGAGCGGCGTCCGATTGGGAAGTTGCGAGGCAGCTAAGGATGGGCGACCGATTGGGAAGTTGCGAGGCAGCTAAGGATGGGCGTCCGATCAGGTAGTTGCGTGAAAGCTAAAGAGGGGCGACCGATCGGGAAACTGCGCGATAGCTAAGGAGCGGACCGATTGGGAAGTTACGAGGCAGCTAAGGATGGGCGTCCGATCAGGTAGTTGCGTGAAAGCTAAAGAGGGGCGACCGATCGGGAAACTGCGCGATAGCTAAGGAGGGCGATCGATCGGGAAACTGCGAGGCAGCCAAGGAGCGGCGACCGATCGAAATATGCTGTTTGGCAGTTTTACTCAACAACCGGTCCGGGGCCGTGTCGATTCGCCCTAGCCTTCTGCACCATTTTCACTTTTCTCATTGTCACCGCGGTTCTCACCGGTTTCACCATTTTCACCATTTTCACCATTTTCACCGTTCTCACCGGTTTCACCGCCCGGCTGCTGCTCCTTCCAAGACCGGCAAAGCGCAAGCAGGGCGGCAACGCAGGCGGTATGGCGTTGATGAGCCGGGGCGCAATGGTTGCAACGATACATTTTTACAAGGCGACAAATGATAGTCATGCTCTTCTAGTCTTTCCCATATAGATAGATAGTGAATGATGCCATTAGGCCCAAGCATTCAGAACGGGAAGGGAGGACGAAGTGCGTGTCGGATCAAACGAGCGGGCTGCGCTTTGACGTATACGAACGCGTACATTTGCCCGATGAAATGGCCGGAATCGAAGAACTGGAGGAGATCGAGCTTGTTCCCCGGATACAGGTGCTGCAGCAAGGGGAGCAGGCTGTACTGAAAGGGAACCTTCTGCTCTCAGGGATTTACAACGCGCAACATACCGCGGAATCGCAATCGCTCGAGCACCGCATACCGGTGGAAATTACGCTGCCGATGAACAGGGTCGAATCGCTTGACGATATTTCGGTCGAAATCGATAATTTTGACGTCGACGTCCTTTCGGCGCGTACGCTCAACATTACCGGCGTTTTATCGTTGAACGGCATTCGGTTGGAGAGCGAGCCGGAAGCGGAACCGGCTTGGCGGGAAGAGCCTTTCACCGTCGTTCACAAGCGAAAGGACGATTCTTGGACTGGACAAGATTTCGCCGCCAGGGACGAGGCGGAAGAGCCGGAGGAAGCGTTCGCGGCTCCTGCCGATACGGATGACGAATTTCAGCAGACTCCGGAGTACGCCGAGCAGCGGCCGGAACAGCCGGGGGAAACGGAAGTGTCCGGCTTTGTCGGGATCGCAGGCTCCGATCTGTCCGCAAACGGATTTACGGAATACGACGGGCAGCAAGCCTTGCCGCCGTCGTACGAGCTTCAGTCTGAAAGCCGGGATGCCGCAGGACGGACATCGCCCTGGCAGCCGCCCCATAATACGTTGCGCCCGGCTCCCTGGCCGAAGGCCGCGCTGTCAGAAGCTGAAACTTCCGCCTTCCAGTCCGCGTCCCAGTCGGGGCAGCCGTATAATGTCTGGCAGAATTCGCCGGAGGCCGGTTATCCCGATCATGCGCAAGCCGGGGACGGGGATGTCGAGGAGGGGGCATTTTATCGCCCGGAATCGTACGCGGCTTCGCAGCAGCAGTCCGAAGCGTATACGGTTCCGCAGCAGCCCGTCATCGATTGGTCGGCTTTCGCCGAGCACGGCGGTCAAGCGGCCCAAGGCGAAGAGCCGCAAGCGGATGCGGCGGCGGAACCCGGGATAGCGTTCGGCGAATGGCTCGCGAACGAAGCGGCGTCGCCGCAGCGCGAAACGGCTTCCGAAGCCGTTCGGGAATCGTTGTCCGCGCAGAAGGCGGAAGATCAGCCCCAGCGGGAAGCGCAGGAGCCGACAGCCGTTCCGGAGGGGCAGGAATCGTCTGCCGAGCTTGAGGCGTTCGAAGCGGATGCGTCGCCTGAACGGGCCGGCGCTTCAGACGATCAGGCTGTGCAATCGGCTGCATCCGAGGCGGAGGAGGAGGCAGCGGCGGAAACGGGAATCGCAGCCGATAGCCGGGTACCGGAGCCGATTGCCCAGACGAATGCCGAGGAAGAGAAGCAGATGAAGATCGCTTTTGGAAGCAAGCGGCCGGCCGAAGCGGATGAAGGACAGGAGAACGTCGGCTTGTCGACGCTGCTTCACTCCAGCCGGCGCGAGCAGGAAGCCCGCCAGGCGGCGGAACAAACGGCGGCCAAGCAAGAGGAAGAAGCAGCAAAGCCCGCTCCGGGTGATGAGATCGAATGGAAAAACTTGTTCCTCGGCAGATTCGCGGAGGAGCGCGAATTCAAACGTGTGCGGATGTGCATCGTGCAGCGGGAAGAAACGCTCGAACTGATCGCCCAGCGCTATCAGTTGAATCCGCGTGAAATTGCACTCTACAACCGTCTTCAGGAGCACAGTGTGACAGAAGGCCAAGTGCTTTACATTCCATAGAAATGACCAAAAGACCGGCCTAACGCCGGTCTTTTGCTTGTGCGGTGGCCCGCGGGCGCTGCAGAACGTGCCCATAGCGCCTCTGGAGTGCTCCGATCCCGTGCCGCGGGCGAGCCTTTGTTGTGTACGCTCAGCATGGTTGAAGTCCCGGACGGGGGCTGGCGCGCACCTGCCGCAGCCAAGTGCATGGGTATGCTAGCGGCAAACCGAGTGAATGAGATGCAAAGCTTCGATTAAGGCGTCCATTAGTGCGTCCATTAGTGCTTCCATTAACGATCTAGCTATGATGAACGTAAAACAGAGACAGCCCTCCGTATTTGCTGCACGTCGTAGGTTAAAAATGGAGGAATAGGAAAACCACCATTTCAGAGCTAAACAGCAAAGGAGAGCTA
>NZ_JBCNFP010000037.1:0-17748 GCF_050481165.1 Paenibacillus cisolokensis | reverse complement strand
AAGAACTTTTCACTGTCCAGTGTATTTTATCATCTTCAAATATGTACCGATGTGGGGACTGGTTATTTCCTTTCAGGACTACCGGCCCTATGAAGGCATATTCGGCAGCGAATGGGTCGGCTTCAAGCATTACGAGCGGCTGTTCACCGATCCTCTGTTCTGGCGCATATTCCGCAATACGATCATGCTGTTCGGATTGAATCTGCTATTTTACTTTCCGCTGCCGATTATCCTTGCCGTCATGCTGAACGAAGTCCGCCTGGCGGCCTTCAAGCGGTTCGTTCAGACGGCGGTATACATCCCCCATTTTATGTCATGGGTGATCATCGTCTCGATCTCCTTCGTCATGCTGACGATGGACGGCGGCATCGTGAACGAAGGACTCGCCTCGCTCGGCCTGGAGAAGCAAAATTTCCTGCTGAACAAAAATTGGCTGCGTCCGATGTATATTTTGCAGGTCATATGGCGGGAGGCCGGCTGGGGCACGATCGTTTATCTGGCCGCGATTGCGGCGATCGACCCGCAGCTGTATGAGGCGGCGCGGATGGACGGCGCCGGACGGTTCCGGCAAATCTGGCATATTACGCTTCCGTCGATCCGCAGCGTCATCGTCGTTCTGCTTATTCTGAAGATCGGCGATGTGCTGGAGCTCGGCTTCGAGCATGTGTACCTGCTGCTCAATTCGATGAACCGCGAGGTGGGCGAAATCTTCGACACCTTCGTCTACACGGCCGGCCTGAGACAGGGGCAGTTCAGCTTCAGCACGGCGGTCGGCTTTTTCAAGTCGTTCGTCGGCCTGCTTCTCGTCATCATAGCCAACTGGCTGGCGAAGAAATTCGGCGAAGAAGGCGTATATTAGGGGAAACGGAGGGAACGGACTTGGTGCAAGACCGAACATTCGGCAGCCGGCTGTTCGATACAGTCAATTACGCTTTGCTGCTCCTGATCGCGCTGATGGCGGTGCTACCGTTCGTTCACGTCATCGCCGGATCGTTCACCACGGTCGGCGAGCTGGCCCGGAAGCGGTTCGTCCTGTTTCCGACCGAGTTTTCGCTCGACGCTTACCGGTACATTTTTTCGACGAACGTCATTTTCCGCAGTCTCGGCGTTTCGGTCGGCGTGACGGCGTTCGGAACGCTGTTCAGCGTGCTGCTGTCCTGTCTGATGGCATACGGGCTGTCGCGCAAGGACGTGCCCGGCCGGCGGATCATCATGTTCATGGTCGTCTTCACGATGCTGTTCAGCGGCGGCATGATCCCGACATTTATCGTCGTGAAGGCGCTCGGATTGATCGACTCCTATCTGGCGCTTGTCGTGCCGTCGGCCATTAACGCATTCAATCTCATCATTTTGCGCAGCTTCTTCCTTAATCTCCCGGACGGTCTGGAGGAATCGGCGAAGATCGACGGATGCAGCGATTGGGGCATTCTGTTTCGCATCGTCATCCCCTTGTCGATGCCGGCCATCGCGACGGTCTCGCTGTTCTACGCGGTCACCTACTGGAATACGTATTTGCCGGCCATTCTATATCTGGACAGCGCGGAGAAGTGGCCGGTTCAGGTGCTGCTCCGGCAGATCGTCATTCTGGCCAGCGGGATATCGGCGGATACCTCCGGCTTCGCAGACGACTTCATCACGCCGCCCGATCAGACGATCAAGATGGCTGTCATAGTCGTGGCCACCGTTCCGGTGCTGCTGGTATATCCGTTTTTGCAAAAATATTTCGACAAAGGCGCGCTTCTCGGGTCGATCAAAGGATAGCGGCATCCGTTATGATGAAGCGGGCAAGCAAGCTCTGGGAGAGGAGACGAAGCAAGACATGAAAAAACAGTCTGCCGATACGAAGCATGTGAACGCGGCGGCGGAATCCGTATGCCCGCCTCTCAAATGGGCTGCGGCCGCATGCGATTCCTTGATGAACCGGTATCAGCCGCTGGAGCTGCCGCCAGCGAACCGGTGGCATTATCATCAGGGGGTATTTCTTGCAGGCATGCTCGAGGTGTGGAAGGAGACCGGCGACGACCGATATGTGGAATATGTCCGGGAATATGCGGACGGCCTGATCGATCCGCACGGCAATCTGTACATGCGGCGGGACGAGCTGGACGCCATCCAGGCGGGGCTGCTGCTGCTGGAGCTGGACGAGCGGTACGGCGCCGAAGACGGGCGCTACCGCATCGCGGCCGCCAAGCTGCGGGGGCTGTTCGATACGCTGAACCGGACGAGCGAGGGCGGCTTCTGGCACAAGGATAAATATCCGTACCAGATGTGGTTGGACGGCCTGTACATGGGCGGCGTATTTGCGGTCCGCTACGGTATGCGGTACGGCGAACGCGGCCTGGCGGATATGGCGGTTCGCCAGGAGCGCCTTATGCGCTCCCATATGAAGGACGAACGGACCGGACTGTATTTCCATGCCTGGGACGAGAAACGGCAGATGCCGTGGGCGGATCCGGCAACCGGCTGTTCAACCGAGCTGTGGGGCCGCTCGCTTGGCTGGTACGGGCTGGCGCTGACTGACTTCCTGGAAGCGCTGCCGGACGATCATCCGTCACGGGAAGAGCTCTCCCGGGTGCTGGGCGAATTCGTTCACGCGCTCGTCCGCTTCCAGCACCGGGAAAGCGGTCTGTGGTTTCAGGTGGTCGACAAGGGCGACCGGCCCGACAATTGGCTGGAGACATCCTGTTCGAGTCTGTTCGTCTGCGCGATGGCCCGGGCGGTACGGTTCGGCTGCGCCGGCGCGCCCGTATGGGAAGCGGCGCAGGCCGGCTACGAAGGCTTGCTGCGCATCCTGAAGGCCGACGAGCATGGACTGGTCGTGCCGGCGATCTGCATCGGCACGTCGGCCGGCGACTATGGCCACTACGTATCGCGGCCGGCCGTCGATAATGATCTGCACGGCGTCGGCGCCTTTGTGCTGGCGTGCAAGGCGGTGCATGATGCGATGAAGCCGTAGCCGCCGCGCAGCCGGAAACGGGAGAGAGGGCGCTTTCAGGCGCCGTACGTCTCCCGGTACTTCCCGGGCGTAACGCCTTCCATCTTGCGGAAGGAACGGATAAAGTTCTGGGCATTGTTGTACCGCAGCTTCTCCGAAATTTCCTTGACCGACATTTCCGTTTCGGTGAGCCACCTGACGGCGATGCGGTGCCGGTGCCTGGCCAAATATTCGCTGAAGGAGATGCCGGTTTCCTTCCGGAAGACGCCGCTGATGTAATTCGGATTGTAATGCAGCCTTGCGGCAATCCCTTCGAGCGTAATGTCCCGGTCGAATTCCTCGTGAATGATGCGGATAATCCGTTCGGATATGTTCCGGTATTGGGAGGCGGTCCTTTCCTCGATCGCGCAGATCAGCGGTTCGATGATCGCCTCCCTGAACCAGCTCCGGATCTCCTTCGGCGACCGCAGGCGGAACAGGTGATCGAACAACGAAGGATTGTCGGCGAACTCCACATAATGGATGCCCAAAGAATGCGACAGATGAATCAGGTCGATCAGCATGCGCGCCGTCCACAGCTCGAAGTCATGCGGTCCGAGACGTTGACGGAACAGATGCCCGAACAGTTCGTTCAGCACTTCGTCGGTCTTGCGCCTGTCCGCCAGCTTGATCGCGTCGTTCAGCTCGCTCTGCAGATGAGCGGGAAAGTAAGTGGCAAGCGCATATTTTTGCGGCAGATCGCGATAGAAGACGATCGCGCTGTCGCCAAGCCGGATTCGGTGCTTCAAGGCTTCCAACGCCTCCAGCAGCGCATTGTTCGCATTGGCGGGCTCCGTATGCACGCCGCTGATGCCGAAGCTGACCGACAGCTGGAGCACCTGGCGGATGGCTGCCTGCACGGTCGCGGCCTTCTTGTTCAGCGCTTCGAAAAACGTATCGCGGTCCGTCTCCTGCCGGTTGACGACGAGCGTAACCTGAGACTGATCGAGAATAACAGGGGTGAAGCGTTCATCCGCCGGTATGATCTCCTCCACAATATTGTTCACGGCGAACAGCAGCAGATCGACGTCTTTCGGTTCATAAGGGGTGCCGTCCAGCGTATCGATGCGCAAGGCGGCGACGGCATAACCGCCTGACGGGACCGGGTAGCCGAGCGAGACGATCCGTTCGCGGAGCGCGTGCCGGCCAAGCGCATGACCGCCCTGAACGAGCTTCATCGTGAACAGCGCCTTCACCTGCTCCGCCTGAGCTTCTATCCGCTCCTTCAGCTCGGTCTTCTCTTGCACGACACGCCGGATCTGTTCGGCCAGATAGGTGAAGTCGTCCGTTTCCCTCTTCTCCCGGGAAGGGAAAAACTGGGACGCCAGCTGAAGCAGTCGGCCGACCGGACGATACAGCCGGTGCGAGCCGATCCAGGTAGCGAGCAGCGCGAGCAGCAGCAACGCCAGGCAGATCAGGCCGGTGAACCAGCCGATGGAACGGGAATCTTTCGTCAGCTCCTTCACGGATATGATGGATACGTAGGTCCATCCGTTGTAATCGGACTTGCGGAAGGTAACCGAATATTCGCCTTCTTTCAATACCGTTCTGAACTGGTCATGAACGGATGCCGAGCGGCCGATCTCCCGGTACAGAATGGGGTAGGCCGTCTCCGGGAGCAGGCCGGCATTCTCGTGAAGGACGGTCCTGCCCCGATCGTCGAGAATGAGCACTGTCTCGCTGCTCTTGTCGTACGAGATGAGCTCGCTTATGGTGCACGAAGGGATGCTTGCCATAGCCAGCCCGTGCTTGCCGGCCGATGTGAGCGGCAGCTTCTTGACCAAATTGAACTGGACGCCGCACCGCTTTGCGGAAGGGACCGGTACGGCCGCCTCCTCCGGCGTCTCGGCAAGCCAAAGCGAGTCGGCGGTGTTCGCGAAATAATCGAGCAGCTTGTCCCGATCGGCAATCTCATGCAATCGGTAGAGGCCGGAGTTGTCGATATACCAGTCTTTCGCCGTACTGAGCAATATGAAGTTTTCGATCCCGGTGTCAAAAGTCTGCAGATGATTGACTTCTTTCCGGATTTGATTAAATAATTGAAATTGATCGACCGTAAGCGGTTCCAACATGGTTGACTTCAATAAAGCGGAGTTGACAAAGTACGTCATGGAATGATCGACAGTCTTCATCAACTGCTCGACATTCGTCTGAATCTGCCGCAGCTGCTGCAGCTTGCTGTCATGGGCTTGCCGCTGGATCGTATCGGACGTCTTCATATAAGAGAAGAAGCCGACGATGACGACCGGCAGCGCGCTGATCAGCAGACCGAACAGCAGCATGCGTATGAAGTACGAATTCGACTTTTTGCTCATGCGAACCTCCCGCATCTTCTGCATCGCGACATCGACCGGCGGCCGGAAGGGCCAGCCGGATTCGAAAACGCTTTCTTTATATGCAGTATACCAAAAGTTCCCCGATGCAGGGGAGAAGGACGGTGATCCGAAATGACGAATTGGGGGAAAATGCTGATCTGGTCAACCGCTATTCTGGCTGCTGCCGCCGTTGTCGCGGCGATGGCCGCTATCTACCCGGGCAGGTTGCCGGATTCCGCCGCGAATGATGCCGCCGGCGTCGGATCGGAGCCGGTCTTGTCATGGACCGCCATTCTGTACACGGACGCTCCGCCTGATGACACCGTCCTCCGCGAGATCGAACGCAGGACGAACACCCGCCTTGCCATTACATGGGTGCCGGATAATGTGAAGGAGGAAAAAATCGACATCGCGCTTGCCACCAACCGCCTGACGGACATTTTTACCGTTCAAAATTTGCGCAGCACGGCCTTTCTTAAAGCGGTCAGAGCGGGAAGCTTCTGGGAGATCGGCCCCTATCTGCAGGACTATCCCAATCTGTCGCGGATGTCGCCCGACATTCTCCGCAATATCGCGATCGACGGCAAAATATACGGCATATACAGGGAGCGCGACTTATCGCGTCAAGGGGTCATCTACCGCGAGGACTGGCTGGCAGCGCTGGGGCTGGCCGCTCCGTCAACGACCGGGGAGCTGTACGAGGTGATGAGAGCTTTCACCGAGGACGATCCGGACGGCAACGGCAAGCGGGACACCTATGGGCTGGCCGACCGCAACGACCTGAAATACGGAGCGTTCAAGACGCTGTCCTCCTATTTCAATACGCCCAATGAATGGGGAGAGCGGAACGGGAAGCTGCTGCCCGAATTTATGTTCGACGGCTATCTCGAAACGATGCGCTTTATGCGCAGCCTGTACGAGAACGGACTGATGAACGCGGAGTTCGCCATTACGAGCAAGCAGCGGCAATGGGCGGAATTTACGGAAGGCCGGGCAGGCATCTATATCGGCAATCTCGACGACGCCCGCAATCTGTATGCAGCCGCGGCGAAGCTCAATCCCGGCGTAAAGGTGAATATGACAAACCGGATCGCCGGACCCGACGGACGCCATCATGTCTGGTCGCATGCCGGCCATAACGGCATGTTCGTGTTTCCCAAATCGGCCGTGCGGACGGAAACGGAGCTCAAGGAGATTCTCGCATTCTTTGACCGGCTGTCCGAGCCGGACATGTACAATTTGCTCAATTACGGCATCGAAGGCGTTCATTACCGGGTCGTTGACGGCCAATACGTCGAATTTCTGAAAGGCGCTTCGGAGCTGAAAGAGCGGGAGGTAAGGCCGCTTGTATCGCTGATGGGAATGGGGAAGCCTTCCCTGAAGCCCTATGGGGATCCGCTCAAGGCGCGAAGCGATGCGCTGAACGAGGACAACCTGTCGATTGCCGTTCGTAACCCCGCTGCGGCGCTTGAATCCGAAACGCTGAGCAATCAGGGCGAGGAACTGCGAAGCTTGATCGAGGAGGCAACGTATCTGTTTATTCTTGGCAAGCTTGATGAAGACGGCTTTCGGGAAGCGGTCGACCGCTGGCGCTCTGCCGGAGGGGATCGGGCGATCCGCGAAATCAACGAGGCGCATGCCGCTGCCCGAGGTTACGAAACGAACGGGTTCGGGCTTTTCCATTAGGAGAATCTGTTATATAATACATAAATAAGAACCGGGCAAGCACGCATTTTACGCGAGCGTAGCCCCGATATCGGTTAACGGGAAAGCATCCCGCCTGCATCAGCGCCATTCGGCGCAGCAGGCGGGATGCTTGTTTTTTGCGTAAATCCGGATTAACTGAAAAAGGAGCGGATGATCGTGACGGTATGGCGGAAGGACAACCCGGAAACAGCGTATCTGACGGAAGGGGCGTGGAGCGAAGAAGCGAAGGCGTGGACCGTCGGTTCGGTCATTGGCGGCCGTTACCGGATCGTCGCCCCGATCGGCAAGGGCGGGATGGGGACGGTCTACGCGGCGGAGGACCTGCGCCTGAACGGCAAGCTCCGCGCGCTCAAGGTAACGGTTGCGCCCCCGGAGGAGCGCGACAGATTCGCCGAGGAAGCTTGGATGCTGATGCGGCTCAGCCATCCGAATTTGCCGGCGATTACCGATTATTATCCGCCTGACGAGCAGGGGCGGGAAGCGATCGTCATGGATTTCATAGAAGGCGAGACGCTGGCGGAACGCCACCGGGCGAACGGAAACCGGATGCCGTTCGCGGAATCGGTCGCCATCGCGCTCCAGCTGTGCAGCGCGCTCTCCTATATGCACGGGCAGTCGCCGCCCATCATCCATCGCGATCTGAAGCCGTCCAACGTCATGATCGACCGCTCCGGCCATGTCCGGCTGATCGACTTCGGCATCGCCCGGCTGTTCAAGCAAGGCAGCCGTCAGGATACGTTCCTGCTTGGGACGCCGGGCTTCGCGGCGCCGGAACAGGAGGGCGACGGGCAGAGCGATGCGCGTACGGATATTTACGGTCTGGGCGCACTGCTTCATTATTTGCTGTACGGTACCGCCGTTCGCCGCCAGGACCGTTCGTCCGCGGCATTGCCGCCGCTTCAGCCGGATGCGCCCGATCAATTCCGGGACGTGCTCCGGAAGCTGCTCGAGCCCCGACCGGAACGCCGGTATCCGACGATGGCCGCCGCCGGCGAGGCGATCCGGGCGGCAGCGGGTGCGGCTGTGCCGCCCGCCTGGGGCAAGGCGGAGCCGTATTCGCCGGCACGCACGCGGGGACCGCTGGTCGCGATCGCCTCGCTCACACCGGGCGCAGGCGCTTCCTTCCTTGCCGTTACGCTTGTCCGTCTCCTTGCCGCGGCGGGAATCGTTTGCGATGCGGTGGAATCGCCGGACGCCGTACCGGAATGGGATGCGCTGCTTGGCAGCGATGCGGCGTCGGGAGACGATCTGCCGGTTCCTGACCCGCGCTACCGGCTGCGCCGCCGCTGGGGAATCCGCTGGTTCACGCGGCTGCCGCAGCCTCCTGCCGAGATCGCCAATGCCGAGCTGCGTTTCCGGATTATGCTGGAGCGGCACCGCGGCGCGGCGGTCGTCCTCGATCTGTCGAGCCGCTGGACGGAGGCCGCCGTGCGCGAATGGATGCGCCGCGCCGATCTCGTCCTGTTCGTGGCCGACCCGTACGTTTCCCGCTGGACGGACGCGGCGCTGCGCTCGGCGCGTACGCTGGCCGCGGAGCGGAAGGAAGGACGGCTTCCGACCGTCTGGATCGCGAACAAGGATGCCGACTTTCGCTGTCGGGCCGACTGGCTGCGGATGTTTCCGGACAAGCCGGCTGCGGTCGTTCCCCGTTTCGGCGAGCGCGATATGCTGAATGCGCTGTGGGCGGGAGAATGGGTGACGGATCGGAAGGCCGCCGCGAAAACCGCCGCGAAGTCGCTCGCGCCGATTACGGAGAAAATCCGCGCCCTGGCCGAACAGTCCGCTGACGCAAAACCGCATCAGGTATGGTACAATAGATCGAACGAAAGACGCGACCTGATTTTTTGAAGAATGGAGCTATTCGAATCATTATGAGTTTATTGACTGTAGAACAATTATCCCACAGTTTCGGAGACCGTATATTGTTCAAGGAAGTTTCGTTCCGCCTGCTCGCGGGCGAGCATGTCGGGCTGGTCGGAGCGAACGGAGCCGGCAAATCGACATTGATGAATATTTTGACCGGCCATGTGCTGAAGGACAGCGGAAAAGTCGAATGGACCCCGAAAGTTCGCTACGGCTATCTGGACCAGCATACGAAACTGGAGCCGGGCAAGACGATACGCGACGTGCTGCGGGACGCCTTCTCCCATCTGCTGACGCTGGAGCGGGAGCTTGAGGAAGTGACGGCCCGGATGGCCGACGCCGATCCGGATCAGCTGGAGCTGCTGCTCGAGCGGATGGGCGAAATCCAGGAAGAGCTGGAGATCGGCGATTTCTACCTGCTGGATGTGAAAGTGGAGGAGATGGCCAACGGGCTGGGGCTCAGCGCCATCGGGCTCGATCGGGACGTCGCTACGCTCAGCGGCGGACAGCGGACGAAAGTGCTGCTCGCCAAGCTGCTGCTGGAGAAGCCGACGGTCTTATTGCTGGACGAACCGACGAACTATTTGGACGAGGAGCATATTGCATGGCTGACGGGCTACCTGAAATCGTATCCCCATGCCTTTATCCTCATCTCTCACGATACCGGGTTTATGAACGAGGTCGTCAATGTCATTTATCATCTCGAGTTTGCGAAGCTGACCCGTTATTCCGCCAACTACGAGAAGTTTCTGGAGATGGCGGAGATCAATAAAGCCCAGCATATCGAAGCGTATGAAAAGCAGCAGGAATATATCCGGAAGCAGGAAGATTTCATCCAGCGGAACAAAGCCCGGGCATCGACGTCGGGCCGCGCCAAGAGCCGGGAGAAGCAGTTGGAGAGGCTGGAGCGCATTGATCGGCCGGAGGAAGCGCCGAAGCCGACATTTCATTTCCGCGAATCCCGCGCGAGCGGCAAGACGGTGTTTCAGGCCGAGGGCCTGTCGATCGGTTATGACCGGCCGCTCTTGCCGAGCATGAATGTGCTGATCGAGCGGGGCGACAAAATCGCGGTTGTCGGCTGCAACGGCGTCGGCAAGTCGACGCTGCTCAAGACGATACTCGGCGTCATCCCGCCTCTCGGCGGGGAAATCTATCGCGGAGACTATCTGTACCCGGCTTATTACCAGCAGGAAATGAAACCTCCGTCTGCCACGCCTCTCGAGGACGTGTGGAACGAGTTTCCGGGGATGAACCAGCATGAGGTGCGGGCGGCGCTCGCCCGGTGCGGGCTCAAAAACGAGCATATTACACGCAGCTTGAGTCAGCTGAGCGGCGGCGAGCAGGCCAAGGTGCGGCTGTGCAAGCTGATGCTGCGGGAAAGCAACTGGATTCTGTTCGACGAACCGACCAACCACCTCGATATTGTGGCGAAGGCGGAGCTGAAGCGGGCGCTGCAAGCCTATCGGGGGACGATCGTTCTCGTCTCCCACGAGCCGGAATTTTACGAGGACTGGGTGACGAAAATTTGGGACGTTGAAGCATGGTCGGCCTCCGGCATGCCGTCCGTTCATTAGAATCGCCTAACTTGTTTTTCTAAAACGCGTAATTTATGATGAAAATGGACATACGATCAATGAAACATTTTTCATGAATCCGGACTCCGATACGATAGGCGCAAGACGTCTTTGCCGCCGTTTCCGGACAGGCAAGGCGTCTTGCCGCGCGATTCAATAACGGCATAAAAAACGACCAAAAGAACCGGTCATGGAAGTAGGTGGACAACAAGATGAAAGAGCGCATACTCGTCATCGAGGACGAAGAGAGCATATCTCGCATATTGCAGCTGGAGCTGGAGCACGACGGCTACACGGTCGGTTGCGCTCTTGACGGCAAAACCGGTCTCGAGATGGCTTCGTCGGGCGAATGGGATCTGGTGCTGCTTGATGTCATGCTGCCGGAGATGAACGGCATCGAGGTGCTTCGCAGGCTGCGTCAGGCGGGCAACCCGATTCCGGTTATTTTGCTGACGGCCCGCGATACCGTGCCGGACAAGGTCAGCGGGTTCGAGCATGGCGCCAACGATTATATAACGAAGCCTTTCGCCGTGGAAGAGCTGCTGGCGCGAGTGCGCAATTTGCTGCGCATTTTCCAGCAAAATCCGCGGGAGTCGGAAGGCTCCGACGTAATCCGAATCGGCGATTTGTCGATCGAGTTGCGCACGCGCAAAGTGTACCGCAAAGAACTCGCGATCGATTTGACGCCCCGCGAATTCGAGCTGCTCGTGTACCTGGCCGAACATAAAAACCAGGAGAAGTCGCGGGAAGAAATTTTGTCCGAAGTGTGGGGCTACGATTTTGTCGGGGAGACCAACCTGGTGGACGTGTATATCCGCTATTTGCGCCAAAAGCTCGACAAGGGCTTCCGGCATAAGCTCATTCATACGATTCGCGGCGTCGGTTATATGATGAAGGAGCCGGATGCATGACGCTCCGCAAGCGGTTTACCCTTTTTACGATATTTTGGCTTATTTTCATTTTGCTTTTGTTTAACATTTTCGTCTATTTGTTCGTCATCAACATTACGACGCGCAGCGAAGAGCAGTTATTGTCCAACAAAGTCAATCTGTTGCTGGAAAATGCGCATATGAGGATGGAAAGCCAGCTCGACAATCCGGATCTGCTTCGCGAATATTACAACGTGAACGAGCTGATCCGGATTGTGACGCCGGACGGGCGCGTCGTCAACGTGCAAGGCTCCGATCCCGAGCTGCTCGCGCTGCCGTCGTCGTTTCACCGGACGCATCAATCGGGTATGACCTCGGTCGGCGGCAAGCGCGTGCTGTATATGCGCGTGCCTTTGTTTGATAACGGCGAAATTATTGGCATGCTGGAAGTGAACCGGAAGCTCAATTCGCTCGACAGCTATTTGCAAATATTGGTTGCCGCGCTGAGCGTGACGAGTGCCGGAGCGATATTGTTTGCGATTTTCGGCACATATTGGTTCACGTCCCGGCTGACCGCGCCGATCCAGCATATGGTGCAGACGATGCGGGAAATCGACCGGAGCGGCAAGCTGCAGAAGATCGAGCTGAAGAACAAGGACGAGTCGGCCGAACTGCAGCAGCTTGTCCGGGCGTTCAACCAGATGATCGACCGGCTGGACAGGACGTTCGCGCGGCAGAAGCAGTTCGTCGCGGACGCTTCGCACGAACTGAAGACGCCGCTGACCGTCATCAGCAGCTATGCCGGCATGCTGAAACGATGGGGCCGAGACGATGCGAAGGTGCGGGATGAGGCGATCGAGGCGATTCACAAGGAATCGCAGCGGCTGCAAAATTTGACCAAGTCGATGCTGACGCTGGCCGAGGCGGAGCAGGAGGATTGGCTCAATCTGGAGACGTTCGATGTCGTGCAGCTGGCCGACGAAACGGCAAGCATGCTCCATACGACGTTTCAAAGGGAAATTCGCGTCAATGCCGTCTCGGGTCAGGTCCGCTTGAACGGGGACAAGGACAAAATACGGCAGTTGCTCGTCATCCTGCTTGACAATGCGATCAAGTACAGCAAGGACCCGATCGACGTAACCGTTTCGCAGGTGAAGCAAACGGTCCGCATTCATGTCACCGATAAGGGGATCGGCATTCCGGAGAACGAAATTCCGCATCTGTTCGAACGTTTTTATCGCGTGGACGGTGCGCGCAGCCGGGCGACCGGCGGCGTCGGACTCGGGTTGTCGATCGCGAAGCGGATTGTCGACATGCATGGCGGCCAAATCGACGTCTTCAGCAAACCCGGAAAAGGCACGACGATTACGCTGCAGTTTCCGCAACATAGATAAGCCGGAAAGCTTGGCGCTTTCCGGCTGGACGGGCGGATTTTACGCCGCCCTTTCGTTTGTCGCGATTCCATTTTTCGTTTTCCGTTCGGACGTCAATTCAGCACCCGGCGCGCCGTCACGTACTTGCTTTTCCAGTAGGTGGAGTTAATGCTGGTGATGGTGATCCCTTTGCTGGAAGAGCTGTGCAGCATTTGATTGTTCCCCGCATATATGCCGACATGGCTGATCCGGCTTCCCGACGTCCGGAAAAAGACGAGGTCGCCCATGCTCAAATAGCCTTTATCCACCTTGACTCCTTTGGAAGCTTGCGCGACCGCGGTGCGAGGCAGCGAAACCTCATACTTTTTAAAGACGAACTGGGTAAAAGAAGAGCAATCGAATGCATATGTAACGCCGCTTGGCGCGCCGAAACGGTAAGGTACGCCCAAATATTTTTTACCGTAGTTTATAAGCTCTATCGATTTGGGGGTTGCCGCGTCTGCTTTTGAATTCGAAGTCGCCGCAACCGCCGTAAATCCGATGGCGGCGCAAAGGCTTGCGCTCACAATCCGCTTAATCCACTTTTTGCGCATGACGTGTTGTTTTTCCCTCCATCACGATGTAGTATATTTGTGATCTAACTATAACACATCGCCGATCGACCATAAGTTTCCATGAAGAAGCGCAATGTCGATCGCCGTTGAGGTTGAATACCTTTATGAGAATGACGTGAAAATTTTCTCATTATTGGTTTGCAATATGGAAGGGTGGGTATAAAATGAAATTTCGTGTCGCCGCAGTTCAATACAAGCTGGAAGATATCGCTTCGTTCGGACAGTTCGCCGATCAGGCGGAGCATTACGTTCGCAACGCATCCGAATACGGCGTAAACGTCGTGCTGTTTCCCGAATTTATGACGACGCAGCTCTTGTCCATCGGGGACGGGACAGGGAAAGCGCTGCCGATCGAGCGGCTGCCCGAATTTACGGACGAATACGTCCGATTGTTCGGCCGCCTGGCCGCTGCATATGACATGCATATCGTCGGCGGGACGCATGTTATCGATGCGGGCGGCGGCAAGCGAAGAAATGCGGCGCATCTGTTCCATCCGGACGGCCGGGTCGACGTTCAGCCCAAGCTCCATTTGACGCCGACCGAGGTGGCGGAATGGAATATGTCGCCGGGGGAAGGGCTGGAAGTGTTCGAAACGCCTTACGGCACAGTCGCCATGCTGACCTGCTACGATATCGAGTTTCCGGAAATCGTCCGCATGGCCCGCGCCAAAGGGGCGGATGTCATCTTTTGCCCGTCCTGCACGGACGACCGTCACGGTTTCTTCCGAGTTCGGTACTGCTGCCATGCCCGCGCGGTGGAAAACCAGGTTTATATTGTCACGACAGGGACGGTCGGTTCTCTTCGTACCGTCGATTTCATGCGCGCCAATTACGGGCAGGCGGCGGTCATTGCGCCGAATGACATTCCATTCCCGCCGGCGGGGATTATCGCGGAAGGCGAAATTAACGACGATATGCTCGTCGTGGCCGATCTCGATTTGAAGCTGCTTGAAGAGGTGCGCGCGGCCGGCTCCGTGACGACGTGGCGGGATCGCCGGACCGATCTGTATCCGGATTGGTCGTAAGCGGGCCATCGCGGAGCCGATGATACGGGAGGATCGCAAATGCGAAAAGAAATGTACGTGTATCGGGACGGCGTTCCGGAGCGAATCGTCATCCGGTCATATGGGGAACGGGATTTTTCCGCGCTGATTGACATTCAGAGGGTCAGCTTCCCGCCGCCGTTTCCCGAAGAATTGTGGTGGAACGAGGAGCAGTTGTCCGAGCATGTCGAACGCTTCCCGGAGGGAGCGCTATGCGCCGAGGCCGAGGACGGGCGTCTGATCGGCTCGATGACAGGTCTAATCGTGCGGCTGGACGACTATGGGCATGCTCATGACTGGCAGACGATAACGGACGGCGGGTATATCCGCAATCACCGCCCGGACGGCGATACGTTATATGTCGTCGATATTTGCGTTATTCCCGAATACCGGAAGGCGGGAATCGGGAAGTGGCTGATGCAGTCGATGTACGAGACGGTCGTTCATCTCGGATTGAAGCGGCTGCTGGGCGGCGGGCGGATGCCGGGCTACCATAAATATGCGGATGTGGCGACACCCGCGGAATATGTGGACAATGTCGTAAAAGGCGTATGGAAAGACCCGGTCATCTCTTTTTTGCTGCGCTGCGGACGGATTCCGGTCGGCATAGCCGAACATTATTTAGATGACGAGGAATCGCTGCATCACGCCGTATTGATGGAATGGAAAAATCCGTTTCAATCATAAACAAAGGAGTGAGTCTGTTTGGAATACCGTCGCATAACGTCACTGCAAGATCCGCTGTTCGCACAGCTCCACCGGCTTCTTCAGGAAGTGTTCCCGCCCGAAGAAGTGCTTGCCTACGATTTGTGGAAGGAGCCGCTGGAAGATCCGGGCATCCACGTATACGTAGCCGTACATAACGGGGAAGTCGTCGGCGCTACCGAATACCGCTATTACCCGGATTTGAAGGTGGCGATGACCGATTTTACCGTTATCGGCAAGCCTTCGATGGGGATCGGCCGGTTTCTGCTATGCCGCCGGGAGAGCGATCTGCGGCGGCTCGCAGAACAGTCGGGCACGACATCGATCGGAATGTTCGCGGAAGTGTACGATCCTTATCAATTTCATTATGAATTCGGCGGCCTGACCCCGATGAACCCGTACGTCCGCCGGGAAGTGCTGTCCCATATCGGCTACAAAAAGCTGCAAATTCCGTATGTTCATCCTTCCTGGGATCACGAGGGAAGCGCGGTGACCGGACTTGATCTTTGTTTCCTGCCCGCCGACGACGAGCTCGATTCGCTTCCGGCATCGCTCATCGTCAATTTCCTTGAACGCTATTATTCGGCTTTGCCGAACAAGCCGGATGAATGGTACAAGATGATCGAAGATCTGCGGAAGCAGGACAAGATCGAGCTGTTGCCGCTGTAACGGCCCGCTCATTCCCATGCCCGTCCGAAAGGCCGGTCCGAACCGGTCCGGTTGCCGGTTCGAAATGCAAGGGACTGGCCGGAAGAAGGCGGAGTTTTAGCTTATGCTTTCGAAGTAACTTTGCTGCGCAAAGTTGAGCCTATGCTTTCGAAGTAACTTTGCTGCGCAAAGTTGAGTCTATGCTTACGAAGTAACTTTGCTTCGCAAAGTTTTAGGAGAACTGAAGATGACGACCATAACGTTTCGGGGAACCGGCGATTCGATGGGTGTGCCCCGGGTTTACTGCGATTGCGCGGTTTGCGAGGAAGCGCGTGCGACCGGGCGCAACCGGCGGCTTCGCTCGCTCGTCCAGATCGACGATCCGTCGCTCGGCACGGTTCTCATCGACTGCGGACCCGATTGGAGGCGCCAGATGGAGGCGGCCGGACTGCGGCGGGTCGACGTCATATTGCTGACGCATGCCCATTTCGATCATATCGGCGGTCTTGCGGAATGGGCCGATGCCTGCCGCTGGACGAAGGAACGCGGTCTGGCTTACGCCCCCGCCGAAGTGATCGAGGAGGTGCTGGCGCGGTTTCCGTGGCTCGGCCGGCATATTGACTTTCGGCCGCTCAGCCGAGAGGAGACGCTCGGCCGGTGGACCGTTGCGGCATGGAAGGTCAATCACGGCAAGAACGGTTACTCGTACGCGTATCGTTTCGATCGCCCGAACGGCGGTCCCGCTTGGGTCTATTGCCCGGATGCGATCGGTTTGACGGAAGAAATGCTCCGGCCAATGCGCGGTTTGGACCTGTTGGTGCTCGGGACGAGCTTCTATCATGAACCGTACCCGTACGAAACCCGATCCGTCTATGATGTGACGGAGGCGCTTGAGCTCGCAGCTGAGCTCCGTCCCCGCCGGATGGTGCTCACCCATCAGTCGCATGACATTGACTTAAGACGGGACTACGGGCTGCCGGCACATGTGGCATTTGCCGAAACCGGCATGACCGTTACGCTATGAAGAGCGGGCGGGACAAGCTGCGGAGCCGGGCATATTCGGACCGGACCTCGATTGTTTCCGCGCAGGCAAGTCCCGCTCGGGCCGTCCCGCCCGCGGTTGACATCGGGGCTGGATGGAAGTAAAATATTGACAGGGATGTCGTTTCCCGTTTTGTCAGATGCAGTCGGATATGAATGGTAAAGGGGAAATTTTGATGACCGTGGTGTTCTTAACTCGTAATCGGATATTCGCGAAAGTACGTTCGAATCGGGAAAGCTGATGCTTCGATAGGCTGGAAGCGTCAGTGTGTTTCGTTATTCCCGTTTTCGTTCTGCGTCATTTCGCGGCCAGAGTTAAGAACATGGAGTTTTCCGCCCGAACGGTCGTCGTTTACGGAAGCGGTACAATCGCCGTGCTCTTGCAGCACGGCTTTTTTAGGCTTACGGCATATGGAACGTTGCGCGGCTTGCCAGCCGCCTTCTGTCCGTACGGCCTCGCCGCTCCCGGAACGAGTACGCTCGCAGGAGGGGACGCGCCGCGTTCCGCTCCTGTTTTTTTGTTCCATACGGGCACGGACATCCCGCGGGAGGCGATTCCGTTCATTCTTGGCTCCGGTTCGCGAAACACAGATAAAAAGGTGAAAGGTGGAGCAAACGAATGAATGCGTCTACGTTGGAACGACTGGAGTATAACCGTATCCGCGCCATGATGGCCGATTATACCGTCGGTCCGGAAGGGAGGCAACTCGCGGAACGGCATGGGCCGGAAACGGACCCGAAGCGCGTTCGCGCATGGCTGAACGAAACAAGCGAAGCCGCGGCGCTGCTGGCGACGGGGGCAAGCGTGCCGCTGTCGGCCATGGAAGGGGTCGGACCGCTGCTGAGTCTGCTCGGCAAAAGCAAAATTTACAACGAGCAGGAGCTTGGTTATTTATCGGCATGGCTTCAAGCCATTGCGCAAATGAAGCGTTACATGAACGGCAAGCGCATAAAACAAGGGTAACTATCTCGGGAAATAATGTCACAGTGGATGTTTCCAGTAGTTGAGTCCGTATAATTGT
>NZ_JBCNFP010000036.1:0-615 GCF_050481165.1 Paenibacillus cisolokensis | reverse complement strand
TATCGGGACAGCGCGAAGCGGTTGGAGCAACTGTTAGGGTACAACGTGCTAAGCCATCAGGCGATTCGGGAGAAGCTGCTCGAAAAAGCGGAGCAAGAGACGAGAGCTGTCAAACGGCGACCGGCGCGCGTGCTGTTCGTGGAAGTGGACGGCTTGTACACGAAGCTGCAGCGGAGCAAGAAGCGTGGGATGGAGAACGCGATTGCGGTTGTGCACGAAGGCTGGGAGAAAAGCGGCAAGCGTGTCCGGCTGAAGAATAAGCAACACTACCTGCATACGGCCGGGGGCAACTTCTGGGAAGGGTTTGGAGACTTCCTGGCGGAGCGCTACGAAATCGACGAGAACACGTGGCTTGTCGTAAACGGAGACGGAGCGGCGTGGATCGGGGAATGTGAATCGTACTTCCATCAATGCTTGTACATGCTTGACCGTTTCCATGTCGCACGCGATCTCAAGCGTTTTGTCGGCCATCTGTCGAGTGTATGGGAGGCCGTAAAAAAATCCCTCGCCAAGCAGGACGCTGCGGCGTTGATGGCGGCTTTGGAAGGCGTGGCAGAGCACGAGATCGCGGAGGAGCAGAGACGGGAATGGAAGCAGTACAAGGGTTATCTGAAG
>NZ_JBCNFP010000035.1:0-615 GCF_050481165.1 Paenibacillus cisolokensis | reverse complement strand
CTTCAGATAACCCTTGTACTGTTTCCATTCCCGTCTCTGCTCCTCCGCGATCTCGTGCTCTGCCACGCCTTCCAAAGCCGCCATCAACGCCGCAGCGTCCTGCTTGGCGAGGGATCTCCTTACGGCCTCCCATTCACTCGGCAGATGGCCGACAAAACGCTTGAGATCGCGTGCGACATGAAAACGGTCAAGCATGTACAAGCATTGATGGAAGTACGATTCACATTCCCCGATCCACGCCGCTCCGTCTCCGTTTACGACAAGCCACGTGTTCTCATCGATTTCGTAGCGCTCCGCCAGGAAGTCTCCAAACCCTTCCCAGAAGTTGCCCCCGGTCGTATGCAGGTAGTGTTGCTTATTCTTCAGTCGGACACGCTTGCCGCTTTTCTCCCAGCCTTCGTGCACAACCGCAATCGCGTTCTCCATCCCACGCTTCTTGCTCCGCTGCAACTTCGTGTACAAGCCGTCCACTTCCACGAACAGCACGCGCGCCGGTCGCCGCTTTGCAGCCCTCGTCTCTTGCTCCGCCTTTTCGAGCAGCTTCTCCCGAATCGCCTGATGGCTTAGCACGTTGTACCCTAACAATTGCTCCAGCCGCTTCGCGCTGTCCCGATA
>NZ_JBCNFP010000034.1:0-1622 GCF_050481165.1 Paenibacillus cisolokensis | reverse complement strand
CTGGACAGTGAAAAGTTCTTGTCGAAAAATCGTCACATAGCAAAATAACCCAATCAAGCGAATCTGTAGTATCCTTAAGGCTCCGACACCAGAAAGGAGATCAGATCGCAAGAGAGGGTTACAAGAGTAGTGTACCCGATTTCGTTACGATCGACCAGTCCATGTTGAAATTGATGAATGAAGTTCTATGTGCATTTCGAGCTTGCTTTTCCCGCGTCGCCGCCTTCGAGTGGTTCGTTGTCATCGTTGTCGGTTTGATGGTTCGTTCCGATCATCTCGGTGTCACTTCCATCGTCCGGGATCTGGCGCTGCATCCGCGTCATTACGAGTCGATGATCCATTTCTTTCGTTCTTCCGCCTGGTCGCCGGGATCGCTGCGGCTCGCCTGGCAGAAGGTCGTTCATCGCTTCGCTCCGCTCCTGTACGTGCGCGGACGTGTCGTTCTCGTCGGCGACGGGATGAAGCAGGCCAAAGAAGGACGGCATATGCCGGGCGTGAAGAAGCTGCATCAGGAATCCGAAAATGTCTCCAAAGGCGAGTATATCTTCGGTCATTTGTTCGGCGCCATCGGCATTCTGGCGGGCGCGCCGCAAAAATGGTTCTGCCTGCCCCTGTTCATGAATCTGCAGGATGGCGTGAAAGCGATCTTCGGATGGGCGGACGGCTCCGAGGAGCGTCAGGCTTCCCATGTCGTGCAAATGGTCGAACAGGCCTTCGTCGCCGCTCGCACCTTTGGCGGGGCGCTGCTTCTGTTGGACCGGTATTTCCTGTCCATCTCTGCGCTGCAGCGGTTGACCGAAGGAAATCGGGCCAGCGATGCACGCATGCATCTCGTCACCAAAGCGAAAATGAATGCGGTCGCCTATGAGAGACCGGAACCGAAGAAACCGGGCCGCGGCCGTCCGCCGAAGAAAGGCAAGATGCTGCGGCTCGCCGAGCTGTTCCAGACGCGCGCGGCCGATTTTCAAACTGCTGTCGTGACGATCTATGGCAAGGAAGAAACCGTCTCCTTCCTGTGTCTGGATTTGTTATGGGGGCAGGGCCTCTATCAAGAGCTGCGCTTTGTCCTCGTTCGACACGGCGACCGCCTTTCGATTCTCGTCAGCACCGATCTGGCGCTGGAAGCGACGGAGATTATCACGCTGTACGGATACCGTTTCAAGATTGAATGCACGTTTCGGGAAATGAAGCAAGTGATCGGCGCGTTCGGCTATCGCTTCTGGAGCGCGTCGATGCCGAAGCTGAACCGCTACCGCCGCAAAACAGAGACGGATCCGCTGGAGCAGGTGACAAACGAGTCGGCTCGGAAACGGATTCGGTTGACTCTCCGGGCCATCGAAGGCTTCGTCATGTGCAGTGTCATCGCGACAGGCATCGTGCAGCTTCTCGCGCTACGCTTTTCCGGTCGTACGCCTGCGCTGTTCTTCCGCTATCTGCGCACGCCTTCCAGGTCGATCGTGTCGGAGGCGACGGTCGTCGCTTACTTGCGCCAATCGCTTTTTCGCTTGTTTGCTCAAAACCCGCATCTGGCGCTAACCCGAATAATTCGTTCCAAGCAGCAATCGGCCCATCCGGATGCGGATTCGCTTGCTTCTTAAATGTGAAAACTTTTCACTGTCCAG
>NZ_JBCNFP010000033.1:0-3521 GCF_050481165.1 Paenibacillus cisolokensis | reverse complement strand
AGAACTTTTCACTGTCCAGTACATAAAAGAAATGACAAAAAAGATGCCGAATTCCTTGAAAGGAAACGGGGGAACCATTTCGGGTGAATTGATCCCGATTGCGAATGCGCGAATCGGGGGTCATAGGGAACCTTCAACCGAACCCCACAGCTAACCTCGTAGGCTACGGAAGGAGCTTTAAGGTTTGAAGAAAGTCACCTTGCTCATACTCGGACTTGTTGCCGCGTTGGCATTCCAGGCGGGAAGCGCTTTTGCCAGCAGCACGAAACTGGACAGCGTGATCGATGAATTGATCGGCGTCAATTATAGTTATGGCGGAACGACCACCGCAGGCTTCGATTGTTCCGGGTTTACTTCCTATGTATTCAAGAAGCTCGGTATTTCGCTGACGCGTACGTCCAGATCGCAAGCCGAAGAAGGCGACGAAGTCGAAAAGAGCGAACTGATCGAAGGAGATCTCGTATTCTTCAATACGAGCGGCAAGGGTATTTCCCATGTCGGCATTTATGTGGGCAACGGCAAGTTCGCGCATGCTTCCACGAGCAAAGGCGTCGTCATCACCGACCTGGATGATTCCTATTACGCCAAGCGCTACGTTACGGCGCGCCGCGTTATGACGTCGGAGCAATATGAGAAGCTCGCGAAGCCCAATTGATCCGGGCCTCGGATGACGGCTGCCGCCGTTCGATCAGCGCAGCCAGGTGTCATCGCCGTAACGACAAGGCCGCAATCGCCGTCCGTCAAGGACGGCGGTTGCGGCCTTTTGCCGTGCCCGGCCCATGATTGCATCCCGCCGCGCGCTTTCATCACTTCGACGATCTATTGTATCGAGGTGAAACCACATATGAATATTCGTGTTGATTAATCTGCCGGAATTGAGAGAGATCAATAGACTCGGCTTATGGCTCGGTTTACTTTTTGTTGTATTTGCAATTGGGTTAATCGGAACGTTACAAATCGTTTATTGGATTAAAAAAGGGAAGCTATAAGGTCCGGTAATAGTTGAATTCAGAAAGGCTCTGGATTAGGCAGTAAATGAAAGGGGTAATCATCTGCGGTTGAAGAACGGACAAGATCGGAAAGATCGAAGCATGTACGGGTCAGGCCAGATTTTCGTCATCCAATTGTCAAGGGAAGTCGCAAACGCAGGTCCGTCGATGGACCTTCGTTTGCGGCCTTGACTTGAGATTGATTACGATGATGAAGATTGGATCATTATACCCAGCCGCGCGCTTTCATCGCTTCGGCGATCCGCTGGATCGAGACCATGTACGCGGCGGTCCGCAGCGGCACATTGTGCTTGGAAGCTAACTCGGAAACGACTCCGTACGATTCGGTCATTTTGACCTTCAGCTTGCTGTTGACTTCTTCTTCGCTCCAGTAGAAGTTCGCCAGGTTTTGCACCCATTCGAAGTAGGATACCGTAACGCCGCCCGCATTCGCCAGAATATCGGGAATGACGACGATGCCTTTCTCGAACAGCACTTTGTCCGCTTCCGGCGTTGTCGGGCCGTTCGCCGCTTCGGCTACGATTTTGGCCTTGATGCGCGAAGCGTTGGCAGCCGTAATGACGTTCTCCAGCGCGGCCGGAATCAGAATATCCACTTCCAGTTCCAGCAGTTCCTCATTCGTGATGGCATTTGCGGCCTCGAAATAACGAACGCTGCCCTTCTCATCCTTCAGCCGACCGATTTCGTCCACCGGCAAGCCTTCCGGCAAATAAATCGCGCCGCCGGAATCGCTGACCGCCACAATCGTGCAGCCTTGCTCGGACAGAAGTTTTGCCGCGATGCGGCCGGCATTGCCGTAGCCTTGAATCGCAACCGTTGCGCCTTGCATCGGTTTGCCCAATTGACGCATCGCTTCTTCGATCGTGAACACGCAGCCGCGGGCCGTCGCTTCGTTCCGCCCTTTGGAACCGCCGACGATAAGCGGCTTGCCCGTAATAACGCCCGGCGTGAACGCGCCACGCAAACGGCTGTAGGTGTCCATCATCCAGCCCATAATTTCCGGCGTCGTATAGACATCGGGAGCCGGAATATCTTTCTCCGGACCGACAATTTCGGCGATCGCTTCCATAAATCCGCGGCTTACCCGCTCCAGCTCGCCCTTGCTCAGTTTGCGCGGATCGCAGATGACGCCGCCTTTTCCTCCTCCATAAGGCAGGCCGACGACTCCGCACTTAAACGACATCCACATGGACAGCGCCTTGACCTCGTCCATCGTGACGTCCGGATGGAAGCGAATGCCGCCCTTGTTCGGACCGAGAGCGTCGTTGTGCTGCGACCGGAAACCTTCGAAGACGCGTACCGTTCCATCGTCCATCTTCACCGGGAAGTTGACGCTCAATACCCGCTTCGGCTTTTTCAGAAATTCGACTACATGGGCAGGCAGCTGCAGATGCGAGGCGGCCTCCTCGATTTGCCGTTGGGCAATTTCATACGGATTCAAGTTTTCGGTTGTTGCTTGATTTGCTACGCTCAAAGCCACTATGAACTCTCCTTTTTTGTACGATTTGCATAATCATTTGCACTATATCGTGTATTTTATAGGAGAAGAACTTGTAAAATCCAATAAAAATTTTTTGAGGGACGATAATGAAACTCTATTGGCCGGAACAAAGCTGCAAAAGTACAGTTTTTTCGGGCCCCAAATAATCAAAACGCAAAAATTCCTGCGATTATACAGTTTTTTTGACCCGTTCAAGCCAGACAAGCACAAACCGCCAAAAATTACTGTATTTTCGCAGGATTTTGCGCTATGATTTTCTGTTCGGGCCTAAATTTCTGCACTTTTGCAGGCTTTTGCTCTACGGCCCCCTAATTGAACTGGAGTTCTGCCCCACAATATATTACTGTATTTGTATAAGGGGATGGACAATATGAGACGATCGAACAAGCTGTACGAAGAAGTACGATTGGATGTAGTTCGAGAAGCATTATCCGGTATCAAGGTGGGGGTCCTTGCCCGAAAGTATAACCTGCATCCGGAGACAGTTCGTACTTGGATCCGGACATATCGGGATCAAGTGGATATTCATAAGCTCCCTCCAGCTGACCATCAACTGCAAGAGCTGAAGAGGCTGCAGGAAGTGGAAGAAAAGTACGAAAAAGCAATGAAGGTGCTTGGCGAAAAAGAACTCGAAATCGAGATCCTGCGTGAACTGCTAAAAAAGCAGAACCCTGCTTATCCGAAAAATTTGAATTAGCCGACCGCTATATTAAGCAGGGGAACAGCGCAGCTCTTGTGTTGCGTATCGTCGGTCTGGCGGAATCAACTTATTACGAGCGTTTAAAACGCGCGCAGCGATCCAATGAGGGCTCGAGCAACGTGAAAAGGGGAAGGCCTTGCCCTGGCTACTCCTTTACGCTGCAGGGACGCAAAATAAGCGACGAGCAGATAAAAGAATGGCTGTTGGAGCTTGTGGAAGGTGAAGAGCATGTCTATGGGTACAAGCTCTTAGCCGAGTGTCTTCGTAACAAGTATGAGCTCATTCTTGATAAGAAAAAATCTTATCGTCT
>NZ_JBCNFP010000032.1:0-45032 GCF_050481165.1 Paenibacillus cisolokensis | reverse complement strand
GTCTTCATCGGCGTCGCCGCCGCTCTGCTCGCGGCGCTGCCGCCGCGCGAGGCCACGGCGCTTGCCGCCGTCGCCGCCGCGGCCGGCCTGGCCGGCGCCTTCGCCGACTCGCTGCTCGGCGCCACCGGCCAGGCGATGTACCGCTGCCGCGCATGCGGCAGCGAGACGGAGCGCGCCGCACATTGCGGCGTCGCTGCCGAGCGGTTTCGCGGCTTCGCCTTCCTGGACAACGACCGCGTCAATCTGCTGTCGTCCGCCGCGGCCGGCGCGCTCGCCTGGGCGCTCGGCGCCTTGCTCATTTAGCATGTCAAAAACGGGGCGAAATGAAAAGAAAAACATGTCTCCATGATGAAAAATCTGTTAATATTGGTGTTAGCAACCACCGCAACAAAAGCACTATGCGAATCGAACATCACGATCCAAAGCACCATTAACCAAAGGGAGTGAAGCGATGACGATGACGGCGCACGAAGATGCCGGCTCCGTGCCGATGGTCAAGGCCGAACGGGTGACCCGCGTGTTCGGCAGAGGGGCCGGAGCCGTGCAAGCGCTGAAAGGGGTCGACCTGGATGTGCCGGCGCGCTCGATGGTTGCGCTGCGGGGACGGTCGGGTTCGGGCAAGACGACGCTGATCAACCTGATCGGGGCGCTGGACCAGCCGACGGACGGGAACATCCTGTTCCAGGGGGATGTCATATCGTCCTGGGATGAGAAACGAAGAAGCGCGCTGCGCCGCAAGCGCATCGGACTGGTGTTTCAATCCTTCGGCTTGATGCCGCTGATGTCCGCCGTCGAGAATGTCGAATTCGGCCTGCGCATTGCCGGCGTCCCGGCTTCCGAAGTGCGCGCCCGCGCCCGCGAGGCGCTGGAGCAGGTCGGGATGGGGAGCCGGATGAAGCACAGGCCGGGCGAGCTGTCCGGCGGCGAGCAGCAGCGTGTTGCGATCGCAAGGGCGATCGCCCATCGGCCGGTATTGCTGCTGGCGGACGAGCCGACGGCCGAGCTGGATTCAAAAACCGGGCTGCAGGTCATCGGCCTGTTCCGCCAATTGGTGCAGCGGCTGAACATGACGGTCATTCTGACGACGCATGATCCGAACGTGATGGAAATTATGGACCGGACTTTTACATTGGAGGATGGTCGGATTGTTTGAAATGAAAGCGTTTAACCAAATGAGCGGAAGTCAGGACGCCGCGCCGAACGGGCGCATCCGGCATTCCCGTCGTTCTCTGCTGCTCGGCGGCTTCGCGCTGCTGCTTGCGCTCGTGCCGGCCGGCTGTTCGCTGCTGCCGACGGAGGAAGAGCCGATTCCGCCGCCGCTGATCAAGCCGGCGGAGGAGCAGTACGACACGGTCAAGGTCGCGACCGGCACGATCGAGCGCTATTTCCAGGGGACGGCGACCTTCGTTTCCCGTTCGTCCTCGCAGGTCTATTTTACGCAATCGGGGGGAAGGCTGGTCAAGCTGCACGCCAAAGTGGGCGAGACGGTGAAGAAAGGACAGCTGCTTGCCGAGCTCGATCACGGCGATCTGGAGCTGCGAACAAGCTTGCAGCGGCTCGCCGTCGAGAAGGCCGAAATCGAGTTGAAGCGCAGCCGGGAGGGCGGCGACCCGAACGACATCCGGATGCGCGAAATCGATCTGGAGAGCGCGAAGCTGACGCTGAACGCGCTGGAGGAGCAGATCGTCCGGAACCGGCTCACGTCGCCGATCAACGGCATTGTCACGTATGTGTCCGACATTCAGCCGGGACAAACGGTGAACGCTTACCAGGCGATCTACTCCATAGCCGATCCGAATCAGGTGCAGCTTACATACGAAGCGCAGAATACGTCCGACATCATCGCGGTGCAGCCGGGCATGCAAGCGGAAATCACGTATCAGAAGGAGAAATATACCGGCACCGTGCTGCAAACCCCTTCCTCGGCGCCGCTGTCCGGCGACGAGGCCGAACGCGAGCGCAGCGCCAGGAAGCTGATCCTTCAAACCGACGCCAAAGGGGAAATCGGCCAGTTTGCCGACTTTAAAATTTTTCTGGAACGGAAGGAAAACGTCATCATCATTCCCCGATCCGGGCTTCGAACGTATCTGGACCGCAAGTACGTTCAGGTGATCGACGGGGAGCGGCGGAAGGAAGTCGACGTCGAGGTCGGCATTATGACTTCCACGGAAGTTGAGATCAGGCGCGGATTGGAAGAAGGGCAGGAAGTCATTCTGAACAACTGATCTTTTCGTTCAAGAGAGAAGGCAGGGGATGGGGTTGGCCTTATTAACGATGATATTCCGCAAAATGCTCAAAAACCGCTGGCTGCAGCTCAATCTGTGGCTGGGGTTGACCGTATGCGTCGCGCTGTTCGCTTCGATGCCGATGTATACGGGAGCGATTTTGCAGCGGACGCTGATCAAGGAGCTGCAGCAGCATCAGAGCGACACGGGACAGTTTCCCGGCTGGCTGCGGGTGACGAGCTCGCTTTCCCCCGAAGTGCCGGTAAACGAACGGCCGACCCGTATCAGGGCGGCTGACGAACGGTTCCGAAGCGGGATCGGACAGTTCGGACCGTCTGTCATCGACTGGGCGATCAGGCGCAGCACGCAAAGCTATGAGACGATTCCGCAAAATGCGACCGAGGCCGAGCTGAAATCGAAAAAACCGGCCAACGTCGTCGCCTACTCCAACCTGGAGGATCAGGCCAAGCTGCTCGACGGGCGGATGCCGTCCGCCGAGCCGGTGGACGGCGTCATCGAAGCGGTCGTGACGCAAAAATTTTTGATGGAGTACAAACGGGATCTGGACGCCGTCTTCCAGGTGAACAATTCGGCCACCGGAGAGACGCTGCTGATCAAGCTGGTCGGCGTCATCGAGCAGAAACCAATCGAGGAGGCCTATCTCCGCTCGCGGGTGGAAGGCGGCGGACGGTCGTTCATCGTGGCGTTCGACCTGTTCGAGAAGGAAATAACGGACAAGGGACGGCTGCAAATCATCGGACTCGAATGGCAAGGGGCGTTCGACTACAACGAATTGAAGGTGGCGGGCATCGGGCGGCTGGTAAGCGAGGCGGGCCGGCTCGACCGTTACTTTCTGAACCGGCTCGGCATGCATACGATGGATTTTCCGGCGCTTGCGACCGTCGGCGAATATTTGAAGACCGAAGAGCGGCTGAATCAGCTGTTGTGGGCGCTGTACGCGCCGGTTATCATCATGCTCGCTTTTTATCTGCTGCTCGTATCGAATAAAATCGTCGAAGGGCAGAAAACGGAAATCGCGGTTCTGCGAAGCCGGGGCGCGAGCCGGCTGCAAATCGTGCTGGCCTATGCGGCGGAAATCGTCATTCTCGGCTTGCTGGCGTTCGCTGCGGGACCGTTCGTCGGCTACGGCTTTACGATTATGCTCGGCGCTTCCGACGGCTTTCTCGAATTCGTCAACCGCGCCGCCTTGCAGGTGGAGTTCAATTCGAAGGCGCTCGCTTCTTCGGCGCTGGCCGTCCTCGGCGCGATCGTGCTGACGCTGCTGCCGGTCGTGCGCGCCGCGAGGGTTTCGATCGTCGACCGCAAGCGGACGGTATCCCGCACGGAAGGCTGGACCTTCTGGCACAAGAGCGGTATCGACCTGATCCTGATCGGCATATCGGTCTATTTGCTGTACGGCTTCCGCCGGCGGATGGACGATTTGCAAAATCTCGGTCTGGACGCCGGCATGATGAGCATGGACCCGCTGTTGTTTTTGACGCCGGCGCTGTTCGCGCTCGGCGGCGGACTGCTGCTGCTGCGGATCTATCCGCTGTTCATCCGGCTCGTGTATGCGCTCGGCCGGCGCCGCTGGCCGCCCGCGCTGTACTCGGTGCTTATTCAGATCAGCCGCTCGTCGAGACAATATTTGACGATTCAGATGTTTCTCATTTTGACGGTCGCGACCGGGTTGTTCAGCGCTCACGCGGCCCGTACGATCAACGATTACGAGGAAAACAAGATCCGGTATGCGAACGGCGCGGACATTACGCTGTCGACGCTGTGGGAGAACGACGCGCCTCCGCCGCAGATGATGGGCGGACCGCAGCCGCCCGCAGCGGAAGCGGCCGAGCCCGCGCCGGCGCCGAAGCGGGTGCAGTATACGGAGCCGCCGTTCCTGCCGTTCACGGAGCTGGAAGGCGTGCGGTCCGCCGCCCGCGTGTTCCGCAAACCCGACGCCAATTATGCGAGCGACGGCAAGAATGGCGGGACGGCTACGTTACTCGGCATCCGGACCGACGAGTTCGGCGCGACCGCCTGGATGCGCGACGGCTTGCTGGACCGGCATATCAATCATTATTTGAACCTGATCGCGACTGATCCGAAGGCCGTGCTCATTTCCCGTTCGGTGGCGGAGGAAAGCGGATTGAAGCCCGGCGATCCGATCCGGATCGGCTGGAACGGACTCGACAGCGCGCTGTTCACCGTCTACGGCATCGTGGACTACTGGCCTTCGTGGAACCCGAACCCTCCGCCGACGGAAGCCGGCAGCGGGAACGCCCTGGCATCGCGCCCCCAATTGATCGTCGCGCAGCTGGCGACGATTCAGAACCGCCTTGCGCTGGAGCCGTACGAAGTTTGGCTCAAGCTGGAACCCGGAGCGTCAAGTTCGGACGTTTATGAAGATATCAAAAATAAAGGGCTGCGCATCACGAGCCTCAAAGATACGTCGCAGCTGCTGATCCGGTCCAAGAACGATCCGTTCCGGATGGCGATTAACGGCGTCATGACGCTTGGCTTCGTCATTTCCATTGTGATCAGCTTTTGCGGTTTTCTGCTGTTCTGGGTGCTTACGCTGTCGGGAAGAACGCTGCAGTACGGCGTATTGCGGGCGATGGGCATACCGTACGGGCAGCTGGTCGGCATGCTCGTCAGCGAGCAGATATTGACGTCGGGCGCGGCGGTTCTGATCGGCTGGCTCTGCGGCCGCCTGACCGGCGAATGGTTCGTTCCGCTGTTCCGGATGTCCTTCCATCCGTCCGAGCAGGTGCCGCCGTTCCGGGTCGTTCACGAGCTGGGCGATTATGCGCAGTTGTTCGGCGCCGTCGCCTTCATGCTGGCGGCCGGGCTTGCGATACTCGGATACCGGATGTTCCGTATCCGCGTTCATCAGGCGCTGAAGCTGGGGGAGGAATGAACGGATGATCGTATGCGACGGACTCGTTAAAATCTATAAGAGCGCGGATCTGGAAGTCGTGGCGCTGCAGGGACTCGATCTCCGCGTCGAGCCGGGGGAGCTGATGGCGATTGTCGGCAACAGCGGCAGCGGCAAATCGACGCTGCTCAACATGCTGGGCGGCCTCGACCGGCCGTCTGCGGGCAAACTGACCGTTGCCGGCAAAGATCTGCTGTCGATGAGCGACCGTGATTTGATCCGCTACAAGCGGGAGACGGTCGGCTTCGTCTGGCAAAACAATGCGCGCAATCTGATTCCGTATCTGACCGCGCAGGAGAACGTCGAGCTGCCGATTCTGCTGCGGGGCCGCCGCCGCAAGGCGAGGGCGCTGGAGCTGCTGGAAGCGGTCGGCCTGCAGGACCGCCGCCGCAACCGGCTGAGCGAGCTGTCCGGCGGCGAACAGCAGCGGGTGGCGATCGCCATCGCGCTTGCGAACGAGCCGCAGCTGTTGCTCGCCGACGAGCCGACCGGCTCGCTCGACACGAAGACGTCGGATCAGGTGCTCGATTTGTTTCGCAAGCTGAACCGGGAGCTCGGTCTGACGATCGTCATCGTGACGCACGACCCGCATCTCGCCCGCAAGGTGGACCGGGTCGTCGCGATTCGGGACGGCCGCACCTCGTCGGAGATGCTGCGGCGGCGCTCCTATGCGGAAGAGCTGGCCGAGCTGGAGCGGAAAGGAGCGGAATCTGCCGCGGCGGAGGAAGAGAGCCATGTCGAATATGCGGTGATCGACAAGGCCGGCCGGCTGCAAATACCGGCCTCTTTCCTCGAGGCGGAAGGCTTCAAGGACCGGAACAAAGTCCGGGTCGAATGGGAAGACGGCCGCATCGTGCTCCGGCCGCCGGATGCGGATGAAACCTGACGGCAGCATCGAATTGTTTCGGGAGATGGAGATCCGGTACTCCGTCAAGTCGTCTGGTCCGGCGAACTGTTTTCTTTCTCGTGGGACAGCGTGGGCCGCTATTGGCGAGGCGGGTTTCTGAAGCCGGGGGAAGACGGCCGGCTGTACGGCACGACGCTCGGCAGGCTGTTCCGCTTCGACATCCGGCGGAGGGCGCCCCGTTTCGCGGTGAAACGGGACGCCCTCGCTTTGTCGTACGTATTTATTTGGCGGTCAATTGCTCCATCTGCTCGATCAGATTTTCGAACACGCTCATCGCCTGCTCGACCGGCTCCGGCGTGGACATATCGACACCGGCTTTTTTCAAGATGTTGATCGAGAAATCGCTGCCGCCGCTTTTCAGGAAGCCGAGGTAACGGTCCACCGCCGGCTTGCCTTCGTCCAGTATTTGCTTGGCGAAGCTGGTAGCGGCGGAGAAGCCCGTCGCATATTTGTACACATAGAAGCTGGTGTAGAAATGGGGAATGCGCGCCCACTCCATCTCGATCTCCTTGTCGACGGTCATGTCCTTGCCGTAATACAGCACGTTCAGATCGTAATAGATTTTGCACAGCTCCTGCGGCGTGAGCGATTCGCCCTTCTCGGCCTTCTCGTGAATGATCATTTCGAATTCGGCGAACATCGTCTGGCGGAACACCGTCGTCCGGAACTGATCGGCATAGTAGGTGAGCAAATACATTTTCTCTTTCGGATCGGTCGTCTTGTTCAGCATGTAGTCCATCAGCAGCGCCTCGTTCAGCGTGGAGGCCACTTCCGCCAGGAAGATGGTGTACTGCGCGTTGCGGTAATCCTGATTAGCGTCGGAAAAATACGAATGAAGCGCGTGGCCCATCTCATGCGTCAGCGTAAACATGCTGTTCAAATTATCCGAATGGTTCAGCAGCACGTACGGATGCGTGCCGTAGGCGCCCCACGAATAAGCGCCGCTGCGCTTGCCTTCGTTCTCGTAGACGTCGATCCAGCCGTTGTCGAACCCTTCCTGCAGCGCGTTCAAATAGTTCGTGCCGAGCGGCTGCAGACTTTCCTTCACGATTTTCTTCGCTTCCTCGAACGGAATTTCCATCTTGAACTCTTCAACGAGCGGAGCGAACAGGTCGTACATATGCAGCTCGTCGACGCCGAGCAGCTTTTTGCGAAGCTTCATGTAACGGTACATGAGCGGAAGATGCTCGTGAACGGTGCCGATCAGATTCGTATAGACGTCCTTCGGAATGTTGTCCCCGTACAGCGACATCTCCAGAACGGACGGGTATTTGCGCGCCTTGGCGTAAAAAATGTTTTTCGTTACATTCGCGTTCAGCGTGGCGGCGATCGTATTTTTCAGTTTACCGTACGTTTCGTACATCGCCTTGAATGCTCCTGCGCGCACGTCGCGGTTTTTACTCTCCAAAAACTGTATGTATCGGCCGTGAGTCAGCTCGACTTCTTCCCCTTGCTCGTTCTTCACTTTCGGGAATTTCAGGTCGGCGTTGTTCAGCATGTTGAAAATCGTGCCCGGCGCCTGGCTGACGTTGCCGACTTGCGCCAGCAGCGCTTCTTCGCTTCTGGACAGAATATGCGCTTTCTGGCGGCGCATTTCCTTCAGCGTATGATGGTACTTGGCGAGAGAAGGATCGGCGATCATCGCATCCAGCGTTTCGTCCGGCAATTCCAGCACTTCCGGCGTAATGAACGAGAGCGCTTCGTTCGTTTCCACGCTGAGCCGCTTCGCTTTGTCCGCAAGCGCCTGGTAGACCGGCTCCGCCGTATCCTCGTGATGCTTCATGTTGGCGTAGACGTATAGCCGTTCCGTATGAAGGGACAGGTCGTCTTCGAGCTCGAAACATGCTTTCAGCTGCTGCGGATCGGCCAGTTTGCCCTGGTAGTCGGCGATTTGTTTGATCAGTTCCTTCGCCACTTCGTATTCTTTGTCCCAGGCGGCCTGATCCGGAAACAGATCCTCAAGCCTCCAACGGTGCTCCGGCGCGATTTCGGATCGTTTCGGTACGTGTTTCATCGTATTCCTCCTCGGTAAACTGGTTGATTGACCGCTTTCCGCCGAATGGCCGAAAACCGGCGCATCTTTGGCGAACCCCGCCAGCAGACAGAACGACAGTACCAGGGACAGCCATTTCAAGCGTCGATCACCTCTTGAACGGTTTATTTGTCCCTATTATGTCCACCTGCCGCGTTTTTACCTCTGCAAGCGCGGTCTTGCCCGCAGCGGTCCGGTTCCTCCGATTCCGTAAATCGGGCAAACGGCGGCCGTTGCCGACAGCCGGCAGGGCCGGCCGCTTACTGCATCCTCCCGAAGTTGAGCAGGCTGTAGACGATCAGAAAAAAGGCGAATGCAATGAGCGCGATAGCCGTCAGCGCCATTCCGCGGCGCAAAGAAGGCGGAATGGAGTCGCGCTTCATGATCAGCACAAGGCCCAGCGAAAAAGCTAAAATGACGAAAATGACAATGGCAGTCGTATCCATGCGCCAGCCCCATCCTCCCCGTTTAGACATGTATGCGCTGCGCGTACCCGTTATGTTCGCCGCAGAGGGGCGGTTTTCCTTCCCTTCCCGGCGCCCGTGCCGGAAAACGCGGCAAAAAAAGGACAAAACGGCTGCGCAGCGCCGGTTCCCCGAGGCGTTCAAACGCTATCAAATGCTTCTGAAGGCGGACAATATTTTTTCCCGCTCCTCCGGGCGCTCCTTGAAATCTTCCTCCCGGAAGCGGTTCTCCGCCCAGTTCAGCATTTCCGGCCGGCTGAGAAACGTATGGCATTCCTCGCCCCACTGGTCGGATATTTCGCGGACGATCAGCGCCTTGCCTTGCACTTCAACGGTCAACATATTGTATTTGTCCGTTTTGTAAATCTCGTATTTCTTGAACATGACAGCTTCGTCCCCTTTTCTTCGTTTCCCCTCATCATAGCCAATCGGGAGGATAGAAATCAATACGCAGCGGTGGTAAGATAGAATTCGCAGCCATCATTTTTCGGCATGGACAAGATCAGCGCAGAAGTGACGAGAAGAGACGAGGAGAGATGAGCGAATGAAAAAGTATGAACAATCCGGCGTGGCGATGACTTGCCGGGGCATGGAGGAGTATCGTCGAATGTTCGCGCTGACGGACGGCCTGCTAGCGGCGGGCGAAATACTGGACGTGGCCGCGGGCGCTTCGTCGTTTGTCGCCGACGCGACGCGGTCCGGATATCGGGCTGTAGCCGCCGATCCCCGCTACGGGCTGCCTCCCGGCGAATGGCTGGCCGAAGCGGCCGGGGAAATCGGCGTTTCGTCGCGGAAGATCGCCGCGCTTGCGGATATTTACGATTGGAGCTTTTACGGCGATCCGGCGCATCATCGGCTGATGCGGGAAGCATCGCTTGCCCGGTTTGCCGAGGACATCGCGTCGCCGGATGCGCAAGAGCGGTACGTTCCGGGCGCGCTGCCCGAGCTGCCGTTCGCGAGCGACCGGTTCGATCTGGTTTTGTGCAGCCATTTTCTGTTCTTGTACGGCGAGCAGTTCGGCGAGCATTTTCATGAGCGGTCGTTGTTGGAACTGCTGCGCGTCTGCAAGCCGGGCGGCGAAATTCGGATCTATCCGCTCGTGGACTTGGCGTGGAAACCTTATCCCGGGCTCGACGGACTGATCGAGCGGATCGTCAGGCAAGGCGCGTCGGCCGAACGGCTGCCGTCGCAGCTTCCGTTTATTCCGCATTCGGACCGGCTGTTGCGAATTGTCAAGGGCGGTGTTCACGACAGTCATTGCATTTTGACCGAGGAAACGTTATAATGGATTTACTCGTCGTATATAACGGCGGTCAATTTAGGAGGTTGTTCATTTGAAAGGAACAGTTAAGTGGTTTAACGCAGAAAAAGGCTACGGATTCATCCAAGTCGAGAACGGCGAAGACGTCTTCGTTCACTACTCGGCAATCCAAGGCGACGGATTCAAAACGTTGGACGAAGGTCAAACGGTTGAATTCGATATCACTGAAGGCAATCGCGGACCGCAAGCAGCTAACGTCACCAAGTTATAAGAAACAAGTTCGTACGAACTTCTTATAATAGCGAGTGCAGACAGGACAGAGAATCCCAGGAACGCCCGGGGTTCTCTTTTTTTGCGTTTGCCGGACGACCATTCGGCAGCGGAGGCGTTGTCCCGCAGGACACGGTGCGGCCGGCCTTTACATGGATGCGCTTTCGAGCTGGGCGAAAACCGTCGCCGCATGCCCGTAAGGGGCCGTACCGCCGGTTGCGGATTGTGCAGCCGGCAGCGATGGGAAGTTCGCACATGCGCGGCGAGGAGCGGATAGGATGGCGGACGCAAGCGAATATGCCGCGCCTTGCGGCCCGGCAATCGTATTCAGGACGTATAGAGCAAGTTGGAGGCGGGAGAAGCGGAAGCGTAGTCGAGCTGTTCGATAAAGGCTGCGGCATCGGTGTTGTTCAGCTTGTAATTTGCGGAAGCGTGATAGCGGCGCAGGTCGCCGGCATAGACGAGCTGCAGCTTGTCGCAAGCGAGAATGTCGGCCGGCGTCATCAGCGAAGGGTGCTTGTTAGCGAGCGGCATCCCGTGGTCGTGCAGCAGCCAGGAAACGAATTCGGTGCAGAAATAAGCCTGCTTGCGCCGCAGCGGTATATCGAGCATGACGCCGAACAACCCGAGAAAATTATACCGGTATCGATTGCTGTTGCATTTGAAATATTCGATGCGCCTTCTGATCCGTTCGTATACTTCGGGCTGCACTGCAAACGAAAAGATGACGCAATTCGTAAACCGGTTCTCGTCGCGAACCAGATTTCCGAACACTTCCTCTTTGGTGAAGCCGCCGAGAAACGGATTGCGGGGGTTTAATCTTCCGAAGCCGTACACTTCGCTTAAATGTTCGTCAAATGAAATCGAGGCATGGTTGAGCGAATGCCGGGTATAAAACCGTATGCATTTGGACAGCCAGGTGCCGGTATCGCTAAGGAGGATATAGAGCTTCTTATTCTGCATAGCAACCACCTTTGAACGATTGAACTATTCCTGGAAATATTGCTTGAAAAATCCTGATGATGTCATTGTATCGTTGCGGCCGGGGGAACCGAAACCGTCTGCCGGCGGGATCGGAAGCCGGACTTTGGTCGGGGGAGCAAATGCGGTAAAAAAAGCTGCCCTATATTCAAGACGATTAAGGGGCAGCTTTGGTTGCGGGAATTTGCGAGTTGAGCCCGTCAATCCACGATGGTCAGGATGTCATCGATTTCCTTGCGGGCGAGCTTGTTCGTTTGTCCGGACGGATGGCCGAGCGCGATGACCATATTGATGTCGCGGGAATCGTCAATGCCGAGATACGCTTTGAGCTGCTTCTCCGCGAGCAGCACCGGTCCGGTCATCGGGCAGGTCGCCAGACCCAGGGCATGAGCGGCCAGCATCAGGTTTTGCGCGGCGAGGCAGCTGCTTTTGATGCCTTCCTCCCGCCATACTTCATCCGGAACGAGGCCGATCGGGTCGAAAATCCGCTCCCGAAATTTCGATTCGTAGGGAGTGGCGAGACAGACGATGAGCGCAGGCGCATCGGAGAAGGCGGTCGCATACGGTCCGAACGACTTGAGAAGAAGCTTCGCTTCCCGCTCCAGTCCCCTGCCTGCCGCTTCCTCGGCCCGGATGTGAAGCTGCTCCCATGTCATCTCTTCGATCGCTTTGATTTTGGCGCGGTTCGTAATGGCGATAAATTCCCATGTCTGCGAATTGGTGTCGCTCGGGGCGTACCGCGCGCAATCGATCAGCTCGCGAATGTGCTGGACGGAGACCGGTTCCTCGGTAAACTTGCGGATGCTCCGGCGCTCGTGGATGACTTGTTTCAAATCCTCGTATTTCATCTTATTCAACTCTTTCGTCTTTTTCTACTTCCAATATTATAGAAAATGAACGGTTGTTGCAAAAATTCAGCCCGCCCGGCGGTCGGCCCAATGCTTGGCCAGAAAACCGGCCGCGGCGATCAGGGCGAGCGCAGCCCCCAGATCGAAAAAGAGCCCGCGTCCGAAATGCTGGTAGACGTAGCCGCCGACAATGCCGCTGGCGATGCCGGCGAAGCCGGCCCAGACGATCGTATAGACGGCCAGTCCGGAGGAACGGTATTCGTCCGGGATGACGCCCGACAAATAGCGCAGCGCGGTGGCGTAGTAAATGCCGAACGTGACGCTGTGCATCGCCTGGATCACGACAAACCATTCCGGCTGCCGCACCTGGCCGAGCAGCAGAAACCGGAGCGCATACAGCAAGCTGGCGATGAACAGCAGCGGCAGCTCGCGGAATTTGTGGCCGTACTTGCCGAGCAGGTAAAATACCGGAATTTCGCTGACGGCCGATATCATCCAGGCGGCGCCTACCAGGGCGTCGCTCGCTCCCATCTGGCGCATCATCACGGCGAGAAATCCTTCGTTCAGCCGGTGCACGACCGAGAAGATGAACACGAGCGTGAAGAAGATGAGCAGATCCGGCTGCCGGATAATGCGGAAGAAGCCGGAAAACTCGATCTTGCGCAGGCTGCCGCTGTAATCCTTGAGCAGCGCGGACAGACCGAAGGTGATCCCGATCGTGGCGAGAGCGACCGCAAGCGTCCATTCGGAGCCGATCTCCTTCAGCAGAAGACCGAGCAGCAGAGCGGCGCTGGCGAATCCGAGGGAGCCGAAGATGCGCACGAGCGTAAACGGCACGCCGGTGTGGCGGACCGAAAGCAGAATGAGACTGTCGGTAAGCGGATTGACCGGCGTCTGAAAAAAATAAAAGCCGATCATCGCCGCACAGATCAGCGTGAACTGATCAAGCGGAAACAGCAGCGCAATCATGGCGAGCTGTCCGAGCAGAAGCAGCATCAGCAGCTTCTTGATCGTGCGATATTTGTCGCTGATCATCCCTGTCAGCAGATTGGCGAATATCGAGATGAAAGGGCCGGTCGAATAAATAATGCCGATCTGCTGCTCCGTAAAGCCGCGGTCGAGAAAGTAAAGCGGGAAATAGGAGACGACGACGGCCGTGGTCGTGTAAGAAAAGAAGCTGAACGACCGAAGCATAAACGTTTCTTTGGCCGCAGAGGCGGAACGTGTCTCGGCGGCCGGTGCATCTGCAGGTTTCAAATTGATCTCTCCACCTTGTTTCGTTTATCTCTAAGCGCCGTATCGATCGGATGGACGCGGCGCAGCGCGAAGCCGACAAAGGCGAACTCGGCCGCAAGGCCGAACGACTGCGCAAGCGCGCCGATCGCTCCGTTCCATGACGGATTCAACCCGATCAGCACGACCAGCATCAACACGGTCATGCCGAGGTTTGCGGCTTGCGAGCCGAAGATGAGCTTCGTCTGGCCGCGAACCATGACAAGGCCGTTAAGGGCGTCCAGCCACGGCATGACAAGCGCAAGCGGAATAAAAGCGCGCAGGGCGCTCAGGCTTTCGTCCCGAAGCTCGCCGCGCACGGCCATCGCGTGCTCCAGCAGCCATTCCCCGACCGGCGTGAACGCGAGCACGGCAATGAGCAGCGCGGGAACGAAACCGAGCGTCAGGGTGAAGCGGCGGACCGCTCCCGGATCGATTTTATAGAAATTAAGCACGATCTGGTGAAAGTAGCTGAAGAAGCTGGTCACCAGATTGACGAGACTGCCCGCGATGGCGAAGGAAGCGATGGCGAGCGCGGCATCGCCGGTTTTCCCCAGCCAGGCGTTGATCGTCGGACCGATCCAGACCGTAATGAAGGCCGACAGCAGAAGCGGGCGGTAAAAAGAAAAGACCTGTCCCTTCGATTCGACGGTATGTTCCGGATCTTTCGCCGGAAGCCGGCGGATGAGCCGGCGGCCTTCCGCGAAGCTGATCGCCGCCTCGATCATCATGCCCGCAAGGAAGATGATCGCGCCGACCCGGCCGCTCGTCACGCCCGTTCGAATAAAGTAGAGCGACAGCAAATACATGCCGGCCAGCCGGATCACCATGCCGATGGTCAGCCACTTGGTGCGCAATTGGAAAATGATGACGCCTTGATACAGACAACGAATGCCGGAAAAGACGCTGACGAACATCAACACCCGGTAGACGTCGAGAACATATGGATATTGCGAAGCCGATACGCCGAACAGTCCCATAAAGATCCATTCGCCAAGCGACGTATAGCTGACCAGAAAGCCGAGCGCCATAATGCTGACGAATACCGCTTGTCCGACGAACAGCATCGAGGAGAACGAAGTGCGGTCGCGCACCAGGGCGGAGCAGGTCTGCCTGAGCAGCACGGCCGGCCGCTCGGTGATCGTCAGCAAGCTCATGGCGACGGCATAACTGGCAATGATCGTCTCGGGATCGGGCGCTCTCGCAAGCGTGCCGTTAATAATAACGTGAGAGATGGTAACGAGACTGGCGGATATGCCGAGCGGCAAAAAAAACGTCCACAGCCGCTTCATCGGCACCCGCTGCGCGGATTCGTTCATGCGTTGCGGTTCCCTCCCGGGGTCGTTGCTTCCAGCAAGAAATTCGCTATGCTTTCTCTTTGAAAAGCTTTCTATATGAAATATATGTGAATCAGTATATCACGCCTCGGGCGGCTTGAGGGCCTTTTCCGCGAAAAAGTCCGGACTCGCCGCAGCAGATCAATTATCGCTGGATTAATAAGTCTTGGATATGGTACATTTATGTCTGGAGGTTTACCATGGGGAACTATCGGTTTGTATGGGACGAACGTCTCGGCATTCCGCTGCCGAGGCTGGAAGCGGAATGGGAGGCGTACGACGAAGACGAACGAAAAGCGATTGTCGAACAGTGGGAGACGATTCGCGGCACGATACCGGAGCGGGTGCTCCATCTGGAGCGGATCATCGTCGCCAAGCAATCGCAGCTTGAAGAAGAGGAAGACTTCGAACGTTCCTGCCGGCTGAACGGCGAAATTGCCGAACTGGCCAGCCGCATCCACGATCTGCATATCTGGTACCGCATCGATCAGGAGGTCGAACCGCGTACCCATTTCTGACAGATGGAAGGAGAGAAGGAGGCGCGGCCGATGGACGACACTGGAGGGCGCTTCAGCCTGCGCGTTCCGCAGGAGCCTCTGCTGCTCATGTATCGCGTCTATAAGTACGTGCTTCCCGATGTTTCGGCGGAGCTGGCGAAACTCCGGTCGGCGGCGGAGCGCATCCCTGACGCCGAGCTCCGCGCCCAGGCGCTGGCCAGCATGGAGGCCAAGCGATTCCATTGCCAGGGCGGCGCGGTCTACGCGGCGGCCGACCCGGACATGCGGCATGTCCTTATTCCGCTGATCGTCGCGCTGCAGACGATCAGCGATTATCTGGACAATCTGTGCGACCGGAGCACGTCGCTCGATCCGGACGACTTTCGTCTGCTGCACCGCGCGATGCTGGACGCGGTCGATCCGACGTCGCCGCTGACGGACTACTATGCTTACCGCAACGAACGCGACGACGGCGGCTATTTGCATATGCTTGTCGAGACATGCCGGCAGTGCGTGAGCCGGCTTCCGTCCTTTGCCGTCGTACAGCCGTACGTGACGGAGCTGGTCGGGCTGTACGGCGATCTGCAGGTTTACAAGCATATCCGGTTCGATTTGCGCGAATCCCGTCTGCTCGAATGGTGGGCGCTTCACCGGGATCGCTGCCCGCAGCTGTCCTGGAATGAATTCGCCGCGGCGGCGGGATCGACGCTCGGGATGTTCGCGCTGTTTCTCGCCGCGTCGCGGCCCGGCCTGACGGACGAGGCCGCCAGGACGTTCCGCGACGCCTATTTCCCGCATGTCTGCGGGCTGCATATTCTGCTCGATTATTTGATCGATCAGGAAGAGGACCGCGGAGGCGGCGATCTGAACTTCTGCCGCTACTACGACAGCCAGGAGACGCTCGTCCGCCGGATCGGTGCTATTGCGGCGAATGCCCGCCGCGATGTGCGGCGGCTGCCGGCGCACAGGTTTCACCGGCTCATTATCGAGGGGCTCCTCGCGCTTTATCTGTCGGACCCGAAAGTGCGCAGTCAGGCCGATGTTCGCCGGGTATCCCGCCTGTTGCTGCGCAACAGTCCGATGACGCGATTGTTTTTATTGGTCAACAGCAAGTGGATCCGGATTCGGAACGTTTAGGTCAAAGGAGCGCTTGCGATTGACCGGTCTTCCAAGAAACACACGAGATGGAGGTATAATATGTCAGCTGTTAAATCGATTGCCGTCCTGACTAGCGGCGGCGACTCGCAAGGAATGAACGCCGCGGTGCGCGCCGTCGTGCGGAGCGCATTGTACCACGGCCTGGAAGTGTACGGAATTCAGCGGGGATATCAGGGGCTGATCAACGACGATATCCGGCCGATGGACCTGCGCAGCGTCGGCGACATTATTCAGCGGGGGGGAACGATTCTGCAGACGGCCCGCTGCAAGGAATTTTTGACGCCGGAAGGCCAGCAGCGCGGAGCGGAGGTGCTGCGCGCGCGCGGGATCGACGGGCTGGTCGTCATCGGCGGCGACGGTTCGTACCAAGGAGCCAACAAGCTGAGCAAGCTCGGGATCAAGACGATGGGGCTGCCCGGCACGATCGACAACGATATTCCGTTCACCGACTTCACGATCGGATTCGATACGGCGGTCAGCATCGTCGTCGACGCGATTAACAAACTGCGCGATACGATGACGTCCCACGAGCGTTCGTCGGTTGTCGAAGTAATGGGCCGCCATTGCGGCGACATCGCGCTGTATGCCGGTCTGGCCAGCGGAGCCGAGACGATTCTCGTTCCGGAAGTGCCGTTCAATCTCGACGAGGTGGCGATGCGGATGCAGGAGAACTTCCGTCACGGCAAGCGGCACAGCATCATCGTCGTTGCCGAAGGAGTCGGGGACGGCGAAGAGATCGCCGCCAGAATCGCGGAGCTCAGCGGCATCGAACCGCGCGTGACTTGTCTTGGCCATATTCAGCGCGGAGGTACGCCGACGCACAACGACAGGGTGCTCGCGAGCCGTCTTGGCGATTTCGCCGTGCAGAAGCTGATCGAAGGCGAATCCGGCAAAGCGTGCGGCATCATTAAAGGCGAGCTGGTCACGACGGATATCGATCTGGTGACGAGCACGAAGAAGGAATTCAATATGGAGCTTTACAATCTGGCGCTCCGCCTCTCGCAATAAGGAGAGCCGCGGGAGAAGCCGGGCAAGCTGAAACGGCCGACCGCCCCGGTCCGAGAATGGGGGCGTTCGGCCGTTTCAGCTTCGGGAAGCTTGGCCGCCTATGTCAATGCCGCTCCTCATGCTGAAGCCGCTCCAGCACGGCCAGTATTTCTTCGGTCGGGCGGTTGCCTTTGGCCGCGAATGCGATCCGGCCGCTGCGGTCGATGACATACACGATGCGCTGCTGCGCGATCAGTCCGAACAGCTTGCCTACATCGTACGCCTTGCGAATCGATTCGTCCCGATCGGCGACGATCGGAAAATCGAAACCGTGTTTGCCCGCGAAGCGGAGGTGCTGTTCGGTAGAACCGGCATTGACCCCGATGACGAGCGCGCCGAAGCGGTCGTAGTCTTCCTTTGCATCCCGAACGGCGCACAGCTGCTTCGTGCAACCGGGCGTGTCGTCCATCGGATAAAAAATAAGAACGATCGGCTGCCGACCGATATAGTCCGCAAGACGGACGTTTCCTTTCGTGCTTTCCGCTTCGAACAGCGGCGCTTCCGCACCGACGCTTAGCATAAGTATCCCCTCCATTTAAATGGCGATTGGCCTATCCGCGCTCTGCGCGACGGCTTGCTTTCATTATACACGTAGGCGTAAGGAGAGAAGTGGCGATGATGTTGTATAAAATCGAAATTCAGTTTCCGGAACAGAAGGCGTATCTCGTGCTGCTGGCCGAAAACGACCAGAAAGCGTTTGCGGCGCTTGAGGCGCATATCGACCGGCATTATTTGAAGGCGCCCGGGCCGTACGAAGCAGCGATCGTCGAGAAAAAGCGGCCGGAGCCGGGCAGCGGCTACCTCATCGAAGGATAACAGACGCTTGAAGCAAGAAGGAAGCCTGCGCCGGCAGACGCCGCACAGGCTTCCTTCTTGCGAGCTTTCGCAAAACATAAAGCTTCGCCCTTGCGAAAGCGAAGCCGTTCTTGCGTGGAACCGTCACGGATCGTAAGATCCGTGTTCAGTGCAAAAGCGTTTCCTTCTGCACTTCGCAAATGCTGTACTGCACAATTTCGATTACATCTTCGGGCTCAAGGAGCCCCATTCCATCCCGCAGCACAATGTTGAGCTGACGTTCGCGTTCGGTCAGGCAAGGGTACAGCTCTGGTGCCAGTTTCTCGACGATCCGCGACAGTGTGACAGTTTCCATAACCATCTGCAATCACCCTTTCATGTTCATGATGAGGGTAGAACGTATGGCAAGAAACGCAAACCACGGGATACTATTATTATAACAGTTAAGCCTGCAAAAATATAGAGAGCGTATTGGAATTCCATCTTTGCCCTGCGGCCGAAAGGCAAGCCTTCAATCGTCTATCCGCCGGAATTCGCCCATAATGCCGGCCGTTTCCACAATGTTGACGAATGCCCGGGCGTCGACGGACCGGATCAATTTGCGAAGCTCGTGCAGCTCGTAACGGGTCGTGACGGTCATGAGCATATCTTGCTTTGCGGAAGAATATCCGCCCCTAGTCGGAATGACCGTAACCCCCCGCGGGCGGGTCAGCAGCCGCTGAAGCATCTCGTCGGTTTTCGTCGTGACGATAAAGGCGGTCACTTTAACGTGCCGGATATGCACCAGATCGACGACTTTGCCGGCGGTAAAAATCGATACGAGCGAATAGAGCGACGGCTCCCAGCTGCGGGTGATCAAACCGAGCAACACGACGACAAGGCCATTCAGCAAAAAAATGACCATGCCGACAGGGAAGTCCCGCTTCTGCGTAACGATGGACGCCACGATATCGAACCCGCCGGAAGACCCGCCGTAGCGCAGGGCGATGCCGCTGCCCAAACCGAGCAGAATGCCGCCGAATACCGCCCCGAGCAATATATCGTTGGCGATCGGAGCGACCGGGATGATCTGCATGAAGAAAGTGGCGGTCAATACAGAATAAATGCTCCATCCGATGAACCGCCGGCCCAGGCGATACAAGCCCCAGACGAGGACCGGAACGTTAAGGGCGAGATAGAGCCAGCCGATATTCCCGCCGACGACGTAGCCGATGATCATCGCGAAGCCGGATAGACCGCCGCTTAGCAGTTGATGGGGAATGAGGAGCCGATTGAAGCCGAAGGCGATGAGCAGGGAACCGATCGTCATAATGAGCGCCGTAATGGCGAACCGGACGTAGTTCATCCTTATCACATCCTTCCTGACCATCCGACGAACTTAGTATGCGTCATTGCGGTGAACTGGTATTCGTGTTTGCATGTGTGTTATAATGAATTGAATTTTCAAGAAGGCTGAAGATAAAAGGAGTTTGAAGAAGTTTGAAAACATTCGCTGATTTCGGCCTGGAACCAAAAGTGTTGCAGGCGATTACGGAGCTTGGATTCGAGGAAGCTACGCCGATTCAATCCAAGTCGATCCCGATTGCGATGACCGGAAGTGACCTGATCGGCCAAGCGCAGACCGGCACAGGCAAAACCGCGGCATTCGGGCTTCCGCTTATTCACAAAATTCCGGCAAGCGAGGATCGCATCGTGGCGCTCATCATGACGCCGACGCGCGAGCTTGCCATTCAAGTCTCGGAAGAAATCGGCAAGCTGTCGCGGTTCAAAGGACTGCGTACGCTGCCTATCTATGGCGGACAGGAAATCGGCCGTCAGATTCGCGCCTTGAAGAAACGTCCACAAATTATTATCGGCACGCCGGGACGGTTGCTTGACCATATCAACCGCAAAACGATCAAGCTGGACGACGTTCAAACCGTCGTGCTGGATGAAGCGGACGAAATGCTCGATATGGGTTTCATGGAGGATATTACGGCGATTTTGTCGCTCGTCCCCGAAGAGCGGCAAACGATGCTGTTCTCCGCTACGATGCCGCCGAATATTCAGAAGCTCGCCCAGCAGTTTCTGAAAAATCCGGTACATGTCTCCGTTATTCCCAAGCAAGTAAGCGCGCCTCTGATCGAACAATCCTACATCGAGGTTCAGGAACGCCAGAAGTTCGAAGCGCTATGCCGGCTGCTTGATATCGAATCGCCGGAACTCGCAATTATATTCGGCCGTACGAAACGCCGGGTGGACGAGCTTAGCGAAGCGCTTCAGAAGCGCGGCTATTCGGCCGACGGCCTGCACGGCGACCTGTCGCAAAACCAGCGCGACAATGTGATGCGCAAATTCCGGGACGGCAGCATCGACGTCCTTGTGGCGACGGACGTTGCCGCGCGCGGGCTTGACGTATCCGGCGTTTCGCATGTTATCAATTTCGACCTTCCCCAGGATCCCGAAAGCTACGTGCACCGGATCGGCCGTACCGGCCGCGCCGGCAAGGAAGGATCTGCGTGGAGCTTCGTAACGCCGCGCGAGATCGATCATCTCCGCTTTATCGAGAAAGTGACGCGCCACCGTATTGCGCGGAAGCCGCTGCCGACGATGGCGGAAGCGATCGAGGGCAAACAGAAAGTGCAGGCGGAACGGCTGCTTGAACTTGTTCATCGCGACGATATTCAGGAATATAAGGGCATCGCCATTCATTTGCTGGAGCAGTACGATTCCGTTCATCTGCTTGCGGCAGCCATCAAGCTGCTGACCGGAGAGAAGAAGGATGTCGATATCGAGCTGACGCCGGAAGAGCCGATTCGGGCGAAGAAGCGCAGACCGGACATCCGTTCGAGCGGGCGCCGTTTCTCCGGCGGATCGTTCGGCAGCAACCGCGGCAGCGGCAACTACCGCGGCCGGGGCGGCAGCAACCGCACATACGGAAGCGGAAGTTCCCGCGACGGGGGCAAAGGCCGCTTCGACAGCCGCGGCGATTACCGCAAATCGAAATCGGAAGATTATATGGACCGCTAAACGAAGGAAGCCGGAGAATGCCGACCGCGCCGGCGGGCGCCGGGCTTTCCCCGGCTTTAATTTTTTGGCGGGTGTCCGTGGCCGGCCGTATAGAATGGCCGGTAACGGCTCTGCATCCCGACAGGTCTCTGGCATATCGGTCCGCTATGTATTATAGTTAGGGTAAACATCTGTTTGCGCAGGGGGAACCGCTATATGGAAATGAGAGGCGTCATGGGTGGCTTTTATAAAATATCCGAATGGATTATGCGGTTGTCCGTGACGAATGTATTATGGTTAATCTGTTCGCTTCCTTTTGTGTTTTTTATTTTCACCACCCTGTTTTCGGAAAATGTGGATCAATTGTACAGCGGACTCTTCATTTCCGCAGTCGTTGCGCCTTTTACGCTGTTTCCGGCTACGGCCGCGATGTTTACGGTTGCCCGCAAATGGGTGATGGGGGAAGTGGACGTGCCGTTGTTCCGCACTTTTTTCCGGGGCTATAAAGAAAATTACGTGCAGAGCATGGTGGGCGGCATTTTGTATGCGCTTTTGTTCGTCATTCTGATTATCGATTTCCGCGTTTATTTGAACGGCATGACGTCGCTGCAGCTCATTTCGTATGTATTTCTCGGACTGATGTTCGTGCTGGCCGTTTCGCTGTTCAACTTTTTCTCGATGGTCGTCCACTATCATATGAAAACGCTGCAATTGATCAAAAACGCCATTCTGATTACGATCGGCAAGCCGTTGCGCTCGCTCTCGACGCTTATTATGGCCGCCGTCGTCGTCTATATCAGCTCAAAATTCACGTTCCTGATCCCGTTCTTCATGGGCAGCGTTATCGCGTATTTGTCGTTCTGGAATTTCTACATTATTTACCAGAAAATTCAGGAGCAGGCGGAGAAGGCCGCCAAGGCCGAAGAGGAAGCCGCGCTGGAGAACGGCGAGGACCGGACGGAGGAAAGCAAGTAGCCGGGCGCGTACAAGCCGGCTGGTTACCAATGTCTTTCCTTGCAGCAATTCACGCACGGCGCGACGTTTACTTTTTCCCGCGAACAGACTATAATAAGAAAGCAGAAAGTCCTGCGGTGTACGTTTCGGCTTAGTCGTTGTTTTGAACCAATGGCTGTTTCAAGGGAGTTCTATATTGGAACGAGGCTGTCATGCCCTCGAAAAGGGACTTCAAATTCGTTCCTGCGGACACCCACCTGCGAGTGCGGGTTCAGAAACATGCAGGTCGGACGGCATTTGCGGGGTTTCACATCCAAAAGTTAGGGTTCTGATTCAACAATCAGGGCCTTTTTTCATGGTCTTTTTCATGGTATGATAAGAAATAGCTTACATAGATGCCGGAGGGGGAGGATCTTGTTTTGTTAAAGCGGACCTTGGTCGGGCTGCTGCGCAGTCATGAACTGACAGGAGACAAGGCGAAAGACCCTTTGCTGAAATCCCACTATTACAAGCTGTCCAAAGAGAAGGCTTGGGAAGAAGTAACGTCCACGCTGAAGAAGATGCAGGGCTACAAAGTGTTGCACGAGGTGCCGTCCGTCGGGGAAATCGTCATGGAGAAACGAACGCTAAGCGGCCGTACGATGGATATTACGGTATCGGTGATCAGCGTGTCCCCGGTGTTGTCGGCCGTTGATATTTATTCGGCATCGCGCGGATCGTTCGGGGATTTGGGATCGAACTACAGGGTTATTCTGGAAATTTACAGAACGCTGGACAAGAAACTCGCGGCATACAAGACCGACGGTCGATAAGAACCAAACAAAGCGAGGAAGGAGCCCCTTCACTCGCTTTGTTCATATATGGATCGAAAATATCAGCTGATCGCTTTCACCGCTTCGAGCGCTTTCTCGTAATTCGGATGCTCGGTCATTTCGGACAAATATTCGACGTACTGGATCGTATCGTTCGCATCGATGACGAAGATCGACCGCATATCGAGCGCCAGTTCCTTGATCAGAACGCCGTAGGCTTCGCCGAAGCTGTTCGTTTTGTAGTCGGAAAGCATGACGACTTTGTCCACACCGGCCGCTCCGCACCAGCGGGCTTGCGCCATCGGCAGGTCGACGCTGACCGTCAGCACGACGACATTGTCGCCCAGCTTGGCGGCTTCTTCGTTAAAGCGGCGGGTTTGCGCGTCGCATACGCCGGTGTCGATCGAAGGCACAACGCTGATCAGCTTGATTTTACCGGCAAAATCGGCAAGCGTGACCGTTTCGGTCAGCGATTTGTTCAAGGTGAAGTCCGGCGCCTTGTCGCCTTTTTTCAATTCGGGACCTACGAGGGTAATCGGGTTGCCTTTGAGCGTTGCAACGCCCGTACGTTCTTGCGGCATGAATACGTCCTCCTTCAAAATTGAATGGTGGATACCAAATTCATTATAATCATAAGGAAACAGGCTTGTCCAATCGTGAAGAGGGGGCGCGAAGCGTGATTTTTTTGCGATATGAAAGTTTCCGCGGCTACTTGCGGTTATACCCGGTCAATTCGGCGCTCATTGCGCTCAATCTTGTCATGTTTATCGTACTGCTGTTTAACGGCGGCTCGCAAAACCAGGAGACCCTTGTCCGGTTCGGAGCGTTTCTGTACGGGTATAATGATCCTTACGGCTTGGCCGAACCGTGGCGCTACGTGACATCGATGTTTTTGCATTACGGATTCGAGCATTTGCTGTTTAACATGTTTTCGCTGCTCGTCTTTGCTCCGCCGCTCGAACGTCTCGTCGGCTCGGCTCTTTACGCCGTCTTCTATCTGCTCAGCGGCATAGGCGGCAACGTCCTGAGCGTGATCATGGACAGCAAGCCGTATGTCATGGCGGTATCGGTGGGCGCATCCGGCGCCATATACGGCGTGTTCGGAGCGTTTCTGTTTCTGGCGACGATGCGCAAACATTGGCTGGACGAAGCGTCGCGCAAGACGATCTATACGATGCTGATTATCGGCATCGTGTACTCTTTGCTGATGCGCGGCGTTAATCTTTGGGCCCATATTGGCGGAGCGATCGTCGGTTTTGTCCTGTTGTATGCGCTTGACCGGAGAGTGAACAGACGGTTGGGTCGACGACCTTAGGGACAGGAGAGATTAGAACATTTATGGAACTGCGGCAGCTTTATTATTTTGTGAAAGTGGCAAGAAAGGAGCATGTGACGCAAGCTGCGGAGGAGCTTCATGTGGCGCAGTCGGCGGTTAGCCGGCAAATTCATCAGTTGGAAGAAGAGCTTGGCGCGAGGCTGTTCATTCAGAAAGGCCGGAATTTGCAGCTGACGCCTGCCGGACAGCTTTTCCTGAAGCGGGTGGAGGAGATTCTGGCCGACCTGGAGCGGGCCGTTCTGGAAGTCCAGGAGTTTCTGGACCCGGAAAAAGGGGAGATCCGCTTCGGATTTCCGCACAGTCTCGGCATTTCGGTCATTCCCCAGGTGGTGGCGTCGTTTCGCAAGCTCCATCCGAATGTGCGCTTTCGTTTTCGACAAGGGATGTATCCGTCGCTGATCCGCGACTTGATGAAGGGTGAAATCGATCTGGCTTTTATATCCCCACTGCCGGACGACCACGAAGGGGTGGCCGGGGATGTGCTGCTGACCGAAGAGCTGTTCGCGATATTGCCGCCCGGCCATCCGCTTGCCGAAAAGGAATCGATCGATCTCATCGAACTGAAAGACGAGATGTTCGTCCTGTTCAGCGAAGGCTACTCGCTCCGCCCGATCGTATGGGAAGCTTGCCACAAGGCGGGGTTCAAGCCGAAAATCGGTTTCGAGGGCGAAGAAACCGAGACGATCCGGGGACTTGTCGCAGCCGGAATGGGCGTCAGCCTGCTGCCGGAGATGGCGCTTCAGCATCAGGGACCACTTCACCCGGCAATGGTAAGGCTCCGCTCGCCGCAGGTGACGCGGACGGTCGGCGTCATCTGGCGGGCGAACGAGAAGCTTCCGCTCGTGGCCAAAGTGTTTCACCGTTTTCTGCTTGATTTCTTTGCGAAACGAAAGACGGATTAGGCCGCCCTGCCGTGCGCAGGGGCGGAACAAACGCAAAACCGCCGCATGCAGGACGCATGCGGCGGTTTTGCGTTTTTGTCGCCGTTATTCTTCGCGGCTGGAAGTAAAGATCATAATATACTTGATCAATTCAAGCAGCGAGATCAGCGCTGCGGCGACATATGTCAAGGCCGCGGCATTCAGCACTTTGGCGACGCCGCGCTCTTCGTCGTTCGTAATGAACCCTTCGGCGATCATCAGGTCGCGCGCGCGGCTGCTGGCGTTAAACTCGACAGGCAGCGTGATGAGCTGAAACGCGACGGCAACCGAGAAGAAGATGATGCCGAGGCCGATCAGACCGGTTGCATTGAACAGGAAGCCGGCAATCAGCAAAAACGGCGCAGCGCCCGAGGCGATATTGACGACCGGGAAAATCCGGTGGCGCGCCACCAGCATCGGATAATGAACCTTGTGCTGGATGGCATGGCCGACTTCGTGGCAAGCTACCGAAATAGCGGCGATCGAGCTTTCATAATAGACCGGCTCGGACAGCCGGACGACACGGTTAATCGGGTCGTAGTGATCGGTCAGCGCCCCGCGCACCGGCTCGATCGGGACGTCGTGCAGGCCGTTGGCGTCAAGCATGCGGCGGGCGGCTTCGTAGCCGGTCATGCCGCTCATGGCTTGTACTTTGGCCCATCTGTTAAATGTGCCTTTAACCCGGAATTGCGCCCAAAGCGACAACCCGAAAGCGATAATGATGAGGAAATCCATCGGGTGAAAAAAATACATTCGTATCCCTCCATCTGAGTCGTTGTAGTATGTGCTACATAAAAGGTCCTTTATTCGATAAGAACATCAGCGCTTCGATGCATGCCGCCGTTTGCGGCATCAGCCGCGTAAGAAGCCGGTTTACCTGCCGGGGCTTCATCTTCCGGATAACAGGCTCAAGCTCCTTCACTTCCCGTTCCAGCTGTTCCAGATGAAGCTGCAGATCGGTAAGTTTCTTCGAAACTTGCTCCTCGGGCGTAACCGCGCTCCAGCTGTCAAGCAGATGCTTGATTTCTTCGAGCGAATATTTCTGCCGCTTCAATTGTTCAATACGCTCAAGCCGCAGTAAGGTTTCATCCCCGTACAAACGATAATTTTTGGCTGACCGGCTTGCCGGTTCGATTAAACCGATGGAGGTATAATAATCGATTGTCCGCGGACTTACGCCTGCGAGCTTGGAAAGTTCCCCGATCCGGTAGAGCCGCTGCTTATCCCCATCTTCATTCACCACCTTTTCCGGTACTGCAGTCATGCTTGATTACCGCTCGGAAAGCATACGCGCATGGCGCAAATAGGACCAAAGACTTTCCGACGGCATGAAAAGCTTCCGCTGGAATGCGGCCGCTTCTCGTCGAACAGATTTCGATGAAAGCCCAATTTTTATTTTTCATTTCTTATCCTATGATAATCGGAAAATAACCATACAGTCAAACGTTATGCTTTTTTTGGGCGAATACAATCCGGCAATCAAGTCATGAAAGGTTACATAACAAAACCGGATTGTACGTGTCAAGCCGCCTTTTTCTGAAAGAACAACGGATATCCGCCGTATCCTTGAGCTAAATCCTAACATTCAGATCATTTCGAAGGACGAACGTTAGATTTATTTGCAAAATGATCGAAAAATATATTGTCAAAACGAGACCTTATGACTATAATGACATTAAGATTTTCATTTAAAGTAATAAAACATGACACGAGGAGTGATTGTAGTGCTCAAGAGATTATTGTTGACATCGAGCCTGCTGTTGCTGGCTTTTCCGGCGATGGCTTTCGCGGAAGAACCTGCGGCCGCCACGCTGGATATGGGGCTGAACACGATTTGGATCATGCTCTCATTCATTCTGGTATTGCTGATGCAAGGCGGCTTTATCCTGCTGGAATCCGGATCGACCCGTATGAAGAACGCCGGCCATGTGGCAGGCAAAACGATCTTCACGCTGGGACTCGGGACACTGGTCTACTGGGCATTCGGTTACGGTATCGCCTACGGCGGCGACAGCCCGCTCAGCAGTTTGTTCGGATGGGGAGACTTTTTCTACAACCCGGCGATCGCCGCCGGTGAGGGCGACGCCTTCCCGCCGGCCGTATACTTCCTGTTTCAGCTGGCTTTCGTCCTGATCTCGCTTTCGATTGCATGGGGCGGCTTCGCGGAACGCGCCAAACTGTCCTCATATCTGATCTTTACCTTGTTCTTCGCGGTGATCATCTATCCGGTGATCGCGCACTGGATCTGGGGCGGCGGCTGGCTGGCCGAAGACGGCGCGCAAGACTATGCGGGCTCGACGGTCGTGCATCTGACGGGAGCGATCGCCGCCTTTGCCGCCACCGTGCTGCTCAAGCCGCGGATCGGCAAGTTCAACAAGGACGGCTCGGCGAACGAGATTCCCGGACATAATCAGGTGTACAGCGCACTGTCCGTACTTCTGCTGTGGGTAGGCTGGTTCGGCTTCAATGCGGGCAGCGCGCTCACAATCGGCGACGGCTTTCTCGGATATGTCGCCTTCACGACGATGCTTGGCGCAGGGGCGGGCGCCGTATCCGCGCTGCTTATCTCGTGGGCGGTTCAAGGCAAAGCCGACATTACGACGATGTTGAACGGAACGCTGGCGGGGCTTGTCGCCATTACGGCTTCCTGCGCCTTCGTCGAACCGTGGGCGGCGGTCGTCATCGGTCTTGCGGCCGGCGTGCTCGTATTTTACAGCGTGAAGTTTTTCGAGAAGCTGAAAGTGGACGATCCGATCTATGCCCTCTCCGTGCACGGCATGGCCGGCATCTGGGGGACGCTCGCCAACGGCATCTTTGCGACGCAAGAGTTGGCGGAGAAGGTCGGCGTCGGTCAAGGCGGTCTGATCGATACGGGAAGCTGGAGACAGCTGTGGGTGCAATTTGAAAGTGTCGTCGTTTCCGGCGCATATGCGCTGGTCCTGTCGTTCGCCATTCTCTACGTCATTAAGAAAACGGTCGGCTTCCGCGTAACGGAGGAGCAAGAAATTATCGGTCTCGATATGAGCGAGCACGGCTCGTACGGCTATCCGGAACAAATGAAAAAAGTCGAGAGTTTTTAAGGCTGGAAATGGTATAATCCCCTGAGATGCGATCGATGTTCGTTCATAGAAGAGGGGAGAGAGGCCGATGAACGATTCGGATTGGAGCCGGCTGCTCATGCGGATCGGTTCGGCCGAAGACGCGCGGGACTTGCGCGGCATGCGGAACGAAATTTACGCGCTGTCCGCCGCCTGTCCCGCATCCGGCGCAATCGACGGCTATTACAGGCGGCTCAATGCGGCGCATGACGCGATCGTTCGCCGGGCGGTCCGGCTGGCGGAAGCGGAAACGGCACGGTCGGGGATCGGATCTCCGCCCGTGCCTTACGCATATATGCTGTTCGGCAGCGGCGGACGCGGGGAACAGACGCATGCAAGCGATCAGGACAGCGGCCTAGTATACGAGGATCGGCCCGAGCGTGCGGAGGAGGCGGAGACTTATTTTGCGCATTTGTCCGGGACTGTCGTCCGCATGCTGGTGGAAGCGGGTTATCCGCCCTGCGAAGGCAACGTAATCAGCCGCAATCCGGCATGGCGCCGCTCGCTTGGCGAATGGAAGCGGCAGCTGGACGAATGGTTCGCCGATCCGACCTGGGAGGCGGTCCGCTACTTGCTGATTGTGGCCGACGGCCGCTGCGTGGCGGGGGACGAACGGCTGGTGCGGGAATTGAAAGAGTACTATTACGGCAATATGCCCGTTCACCCCGTTATCGTGGGCCGAATGCTGGACAATACGATGCGGCACAAAGTATTGGTCGGCGTATTCGGCCAGCTGCTGAAAGAACGGTACGGCGAGGATTCGGGCAGCCTGGACGTGAAATACGGCGCCTATATCCCGATGGTAAACGCCGTTCGGCTGCTGGCGGTGCAGGCGGGGCTCCACGAAACGTCGACGCTGCGCAGGCTGGAAAGGCTGCGGGAGGCCGGCTGGCTCGACGAGGACGAGAAGTCTGCATACGAAATGGCGTTTCTGCTGTTCCTCCGGCTGCGGCTGATGACGACGGAACGGACGGAAGACGGGGTAAGGACGAGCAACGGCATGGTCTCCGCCGCCAAGCTGACCAAAGACACGGTAGACGAGCTGAAAGAAGCGCTGCGCATCGGCAAACGGCTGCAGCGTGTTGTCCGGAAACGGACATTGGGTGAGCCGGGCGGTCCGCACAGAGGAGGTCGAACATGAAAGAGCAGAAAGGCGTCGGACGCATGTGGCATCTGTACAAGCTCGGAGGTTTCGCGCCGGCTGTCGCTTCGATGCTCGGCGCCCAGAACGCGCAGCAGATGGCGTTCATCCGTTCGGTTGCGAAGGAGCAGCGCAAACAGTCGATGCTGGATACGCCGCTGCAGGAGCTGGAAGCGGTCGTCTTCGATCTGGAGACGACCGGTTTTAATCCTTACGGCGGCGACGAAATTATTGCGATCGGAGGCGTGCTGATGCGCGGCGGCGAACGGGTGGCCGATGGGACGTTCTACACGCTCGTCAATCCGCGCCGCCGCATACCGCTTCATATTATCGAGCTGACCGGCATTACGAACGAGATGGCGGCGGAGTCGCCGGATTTGCTGCAGGCGCTGCACGATTTTATGGAGTTTGTCGGGAAGAGGCTGCTGATCGCTCACGGCTCGAAGCATGACAAGCAATTTTTAAGCGCGGCGTTGTGGAAAACGTCGAAAGTCGCGCTGAATCACCGGGTGCTCGATACGATGATGGTGGCCAAATGGCTGGAACCGGGCCGGCCGGCCTACGGGCTGGACGAATTGCTCGAAAGCGCGGGCATTCCGATCGAAAACCGGCATCACGCGCTGTACGATTCACTGATGACCGCCGAGCTGTGGCGGTCGTATTTGCGCCGCATCCGCGAGCGCAATATTATAACGCTCGGCGATCTATACGCTTATTTGAGCAACCATTAGCGGATCGAAACGTCCTGCGGTCACCCGGTAAGCGCGCAGCTCGGGGCTTTCCGGCCGGCGAAGCGACAAGATCCAGCACGTGAGCCCGCTCAATCCGGCCGCTCCGGCAGCATCCTGCAGCGACGGAACCGGTGCAGTCCGGGGATGGGTATGGTACCAGCCGACGACCGTGTGGCCGTCCGCCTGAATGCGGCAGAACGTCTCGACCCATTCGGCCGGGTCGAACGCGAAGGCGCGCCCGGGCGCCGGATGGGCGTTGCGGAGCGCTATTGCCGCATCTGCGGCGGCCGGGCATCCGTCCGACGCGCCGCGGCGAATGAGCAGTCCGCACGCTTCCTCCGGCCATGAGCGCCGTCCGTGAAGGAGAAGCGTACGGTAAGCGGCGTCCGTAATATAAGCTGTTCGTTCGGGATGGCGACAATTCGATTGCAGATCGGCGATATTCGGCATAAGCGGCAGTTCCTTTGCTGCGGGCGAAGCGGGAAAGCATGAAAGCTTAAAAGCTTCGGCCGTCATTTTGTCATGTCTGCCGTTTATTATACCAGCTTCGCGTCCGCCCGGCTTGATCGTTTGCCGCGGAAGAGCCGTCGGGCTGTACGGACCGGGACTAGCCGCTCGTCTTGGCCGGCGGACGGATCAGCCAGCAGACGAGGCCGAGACCGAGCAGCGACAGCGCCGCCACCGAACCGAACAGCACCGCCACGGACAAGCCGGCCAGCCAGGTGAAAATCGGCGGGCCGAAGGCGACGCCGAAGAAGCGGAGACTGCTGTACAGCGACGTGATCATGCCGCGGTGGCTGCGGTCGACCGCTCCCGTAATGAGTGTGTTCAGGCAGGGGAGCATCATTCCGGTGCCGATGCTGCTTAACGTCAGCAATCCGATCAGCAGGACGATGAGCTTGTAGCTGAAGATGGCTGCGGCGAGCGAAGCGGCCATTAGAACGAGCCCGATGATCATCAGCCTGCGCATCAGCTTCCCGTTGTTTTTCAGTACGCGGCCGGTCGTATAGGCGGTAATGACGAGGCCGAGCAGCGGGATGGCGAGCACGCCGCCTTTGGCGATGCCGTCGATATTGTAGGGCGGCTTCTCCAAAATATCGGAAAGATGAAACAGTACGCCGAACAAAATGAACAGGCCGAGCGAGCCGACGAAGAAGCAAGGCAGCAGCCATCTGCCCTTTTGCCTGAAAATGTCCTTGATGTCGGATACATAGGTTTTGACGCCGATCTTTTGGCGATTATCGGCTTTCGGCTCCGAAATAAGCGTCCAGACGGCAACGAGCGAAGCGGCGCAGAAGACCGGGAACGCGAAGAAAGGGGCGTACCAGACGATGAGCGCAAGCAGCGAACCGAGTATCGGGCTGATCACTTTGCCCGCCCCGTTGGAAGCCTCGATCAGACCGAGCGCCTCGCTTTCCTCGCCGTTCTTGTACTTGTCGCCGATCAGCGCCATCGCGATCGGCGACGTGCCGGCCGCCGCCAGCCCCTGCAGCGATCTGCCGGCAATCAGCGTCGCGTAGGAACCCCATATGGCGCCAAGGGCGCTTACGATGCCGGCCGCGCCGTATACGGCCAGAGAAGGCAAAATCACCTTCTTGCGGGTGTAGCGGTCGGATAAATAGCCGAGTATCGGGATGAAAATGCCTGCGGTAACCGAAAATAACGTAATCACGAGACTGGCTTGAAATGACGAAATGTTCATTTTCTTTTCCATGTCCGGCAAAATCGGCACCAGCATCGAATTGCCGAGCACCAGGACGAGCGGCACCGTAGCGAGCGCCGCGTATTCCGCCCATTTGCCTTTGCCGCCGCTTTTGGCTTCCGCCCCGTCTTTGCCGCTCTTGAAATCGGCCGTTCTCAATCGTCCGGTCCCGAATGAACCGATTCCCCGCTTCGTTTTCTCCATTGCCCGAGACTCCTTTGTTTTCGTCTGGTTTGACGGTTTAGTGATAAAATGCCCTTCCGCTTGAGTCTCCATTCCCCGAATGTTAACATGAATAGGAGAAGGCGATGGCGATAAAGACAGGGAAAGAAGGGAACGCCTTTGAAGCGCACAATCGGAATTTTGGCGGTCGTTGCGGTGCTGGCGGCGGTCGCGATCTATCAGTATGCGAATGAGCGAAAAGAACTGGCCGGGCCGGACGGAGCCGCGCCGGCTGCCGTTTCGGACGAGGAAAAGCCGAAACCGGGCTATGCGGCGCCGAAATTTACGCTGCCGAACCTTGCGGAGGAAGAGGTGGCGGTAGGCGGGCCGTCGGATAAACTCGTCATGATCAATTTTTGGGCGTCCTGGTGCGGCCCTTGCGAGCTGGAAGCGCCGGATTTGCAGAAGATCCATGAAATATACGGGGACCGTTTGACGTTATACGGCGTGAATTCGACAAAGTATGACCGGGAACGCGATGCGCGGAAATTTGTCGAACAGATGAATCTGACGTTTCCGATTTTGATGGACCGGGAAGGAACGGTAACGAAGCTTTACAAAGTGGATCAGGAATTCCCGACCACGGTGCTGGTGAACCGGGACGGCCATGTCGTGGAGCGGGTCACCGGCGTCATTCCGCTCGATCAATGGAAAGCGATAATCGAACAGCACTTGTCCGCCTCTTGAACCGGCGGGGAAGACGCAGCAAGGGCTGCGCCCGTATTGTCTGCCGTGACGATACAGGCGCAGCCCTTGTTCGTTTGAATGTGCGGTATAGGCGCGCGGCCTTTTAATGGTTGACCAATCCGAGCTGTTCGCGTACCGGGGTCGAAACTTCGACGGGCTCCATCCCGATTAACGCATAGCGGAAACTGTCGACGAGCGCCTCCCAGCTGGCCTCGATGACGTTGCTGGACACGCCGACCGTGCTCCATGTGTTCTGGAAGTCGGTCGATTGGATGAGGACGCGCACCTTGGCCGCCGTCGCATCTTTCTCGTCGATCACTCTGACCTTATAGTCTGTGAGATGGATGTCGTTGATTTTCGGATAAAATTGCACGAGCGCCTTGCGCAGCGCATGGTCGAGCGCATTGACCGGACCGTTGCCCTCGGCTACCGTATAGACGCTCTCGCCGCCGACCGTAATTTTGACGATCGCTTCGGACACCATATGATCCTTCGATTTCTCCACAAGCAGCTTCAGCGATTCCAGCTCGAATATGACGGGTACTTCTGCGAACGCTTCGCGAAGCAAAAGTTCCAGCGAAGCATCGGCCCCTTCGAACTGGTAGCCCTGATGCTCCAGATCTTTGATGCGGTCGATAATTTCCTTCGTTTTGTCGTTGTTGGCCGTAATATCGAGCCCGAGCTCCTGCGCTTTGGAAATGATGTTGCTTTGTCCGGCCAGTTCGGACACGAGAATGCGCTGCTTGTTGCCGACCAGCTCCGGCTTGATATGCTCGTACGTTTTGGAATCCTTCAAAATCGCCGATACGTGAATGCCGCCCTTGTGGGCAAAAGCGGCGTTGCCGACGTACGGCTGGCCGACCGGCATCGCGACATTGGCGATTTCGCTGACATAACGGGCGGTGCTCGTCAGCTGCTGCAGCTGCTCGGCCGAAATGCACGAATAGTTCATTTTCAGCTGCAGGGTCGGGATAATCGAGCATAGATTGGCGTTGCCGCACCGTTCGCCGTAACCGTTGATCGTCCCCTGGACTTGCTTTGCGCCGGCTTGTACGGCCGCGAGCGAGTTGGCGACGGCAAGCTCGCAGTCGTTATGGGTATGAATGCCGATCGGCGTCTTCAGCTCGCCGCAGACGCGGGTCACGATATCGTAAATTTCGCCCGGCAGCGTTCCGCCATTCGTATCGCACAGAACGAGCCAATCGGCGCCCGCTTCCTGCGCCTTGCGCAGCGCGGCAAGGGCGTAGTCCGGGTTATGCTTGAACCCGTCGAAGAAGTGCTCCGCATCGAATATCGCTTCGATCCCGCGGCTTTTCAGAAAGGCGATGGAATCGTAGATCATGGCGAGATTTTCTTCCAGCGTCGTCTGCAGCGCAGTATGGACGTGAAAATCCCATGTCTTGCCGACGAGCGTCGCGGCCGGCACGCCCGACTCGATGATGCGAAGCAGGCTCGCGTCGCGCTCGGCTTGCGCGTTTTTGCGCCGCGTGCTTCCGAATGCGGTAATTTTCGCCCGCAGGTTCAGGGATTTGACCCGTTGGAAAAATTCGATGTCTTTGCCGTTGCTGCCCGGATTGCCGCCTTCTATATAGTGGACGCCCAATGCGTCGAGTTTCTGGGCGATTTTCAGTTTATCGTCGGCCGACAGGCTGATCCCTTCTCCTTGCGTGCCGTCGCGCAGCGTTGTGTCAAAAATCGAAATGGCATTGGTCATTTCCGGGACGCCTCCTCATTTCATTCACGAAGCCGGATTAATGGCGAAAAAAGCCGTTCTCCGGTCAATATTCCCTATTATAGCACTACAGGGACGAAAAGTAGAAGGGTTTCAGCCGCCTTTTCCGGTTGATTAACCGGAGCGGCTTCGGTATGCTGAAATCAATCGCAGAAAACCGGAACGTATATTCGGAAGGAAGGGGAAGAGAGCATGGCCAAGGCTGGCGGGCGCATTATTTTGCATATCGATATGAATGCTTTCTATTGCTCCGTGCATGAAGCGGAAGACCCGGAAGCCTACAAGGACAAGCCGACGGCGGTGGCGGGAAGCGTGGAGCTGCGCAAAGGAATCGTCGTCACGTCGTCCTACGCCGCCCGCCGCCGGGGGGTCAAGACCGGGATGACGGTCCGCCAGGCGCTCCGGCAATGTCCCGAGCTTGTGCTCATCCGACCGGATTTCGACCTGTACCGCAAATACTCGCGCGGATTTATGGATATAGCGCGGCAGTATACGCCGCTTGTGGAGGCGACGAGCATCGACGAATGTTACCTGGACATTACCGGCTCCGGGGCGTTCGGAGAACCGCTCGCCATCGCCGAGACGATCCAGCGCCGCATCCGGACGGAATGGCAGCTGCCCTGTTCGATCGGGGTCGCGCCGAACAAGCTGCTGGCGAAAATGGCTTCGGACATGCGCAAGCCTAACGGGCTGACCGTGCTGCGCATCCGCGACGTGCCGCGCCTGCTGTGGAACAAGCCGTGCGAGGCGCTGTTCGGCATCGGGGGGAAGACGGCGGCCAAGCTGCGCAAACTGAACATTCGCACGATCGGGGAGCTCGCGGCCGCCGACGAGGAGCTGCTGATCCGGTATTTCGGGGTGTACGGCTCATGGATGAAAAATGCGGCGCACGGCATCGATCATTCGCCGGTGCAGCCGGTGCGCGGGCGCAATAAATCGATCGGCCATACGACGACGCTGCCGAGCGATGTGCGGGAGAGAGCGGAAGCGCATCGGGTGCTGCTTAACCTGGCCGATCAGACGGCGCGCCGTATGCGGCGGCAGAAGCTGATGGCGTCGACGGTGCAAATTACGGTGCGCCGGCCGGACATGTCGACGATTACCCGTTCGGAGACGCTCGAATCGCCGACCGAAACGACCGCCGACATCTATGCCGCCGCTTGCCGGCTGTTCGACCGGCATTGGCCGGAAGGAGAGCCCGCCCGTCTGCTCGGCGTCACACTGCAAAATTTGACGCCGCGCGAAGAAACGGCCGTACAGCTCGATCTGTTCAGCTACCGGGAGCAGCCGCGGAAGGAGGCGCTGACGAGAGCGATGGATCAGCTGCGTGACAAGTACGGCGAGGATGCGGTGTTGACGGCCGGCATGCTCGGCGACGATCCGTCGGCGCTCATCCGCAATAAACGAATTCGCGGAACATCCTTGCAAATGGACGAGCATTTGTTATATAGTGAGGAATGAAAAGACCAGAAAAGCTATGAACTTTGGTCGTATTTGACGCATAGAATTGCTTCCTGAAATAGAAACAGAAAGTAAGGCGGCAAGGGGAATTCGAGGAGGGAACACCATTGGCCAAATTTACCTGGGTAGACAAAGATACATGCATCGCGTGCGGCGCTTGCGGAGCGACGGCTCCCGATATTTACGATTACGACGATGACGGTCTGGCGGAAGTCATCTACGGAGGAGACAACAACCGCGGCGTGACGGAAATTCCGGAAGATCTGTACGACGATCTGCAAGACGCTGCGGACGGCTGCCCGACCGATTCGATCAAAATCGCGGACGAGCCTTTCGACAACTGAATGACGCATCAATCGGCTTGCGAAGCCTGCTCCTTTCCCTTTCCGGGCATGAGGGAGCAGTTTTTTTTTCTGTTCGATTTACGATCCCGGCCGGAATGCCGATACTTATGATAAAAGAGGAAACGGCGGGGGGCGCGAATGGAAGGCTCGACCGATATCGATTATTTGAAAACTTATGTCAGCAAGCATCCCGACAACCGGATGGCCTGGTATTTGCTTGGGAAAGCTTACGAAGAGCGGGGCAAGGAAGCGAAGGCGAACTACTGCTTCCTGCAATCCGGCGATGTGTTCGAGGCGTTCGAACGGAAGCGGCATCCGCTGGCCGACGAACCGGAAGTGCTGATCGGAGAATGGAACCGCCGGCGCAAGCGGCGGACGGCCTTGCGCCGCGCTATGCTCGTCGCCGCGCTGCTGCTGCTCGGCCTGACCGGCTCTCCCGCCGCACCGGAGGAGCGAATCGGTCCCGCGGAGCTAAGGCCCGGCGAGACGGTTGAGGAAGGGCAGGGGAGGCAGCGCCTGACGGAAGGGGAAGAAGCGTGGAGCATGGGCACGGCCGCCGGGCTTGCCGTAGCCTTTGCCCCGCGCGGCTCCGAGCCGGCGCTGACGGCGCTGCTGGGCGCCCGGGATGCGGATTACGGCATCGCCGCGAAAATGGAGGAGGCCGGCGTCTGGCGGCGCTGGGACGGGGATACGCGCATTTTGCTGACCGTCAGACGGGAGAACGGCGACGGACGATGGCTCGTCCGGACGCATGATGCCGCATGGTGCCGCTGTATGCCGGCGGAAACGGGCGATGCGCCGAGGCTGCTGCGCGAGTGGAGCGGACTGCAGGAGCAGCGCTGGACGCTTGCGAGCGCCATCGCGCACTACGAGCGGCTGCGCGGACGGCTTCCGCGCGGTCTGAGCGAGCTTGTGCGGCCGTATCCGGACAATATGCTGTCGGGGGATACGCCCGAAATGCGCGCTATGTTCCCCGAATTGCTGCGTTCGTTCGCCAAGGCGGACAACGGCACGGCGGACAGCGGCGGCGGAGATTCGTCCCTCGGACTACCGGACGGGACGGCAAGCGCAGCAAGCGGGCTGCCGGACGAACCGCTGCGCATTCTCGTCGATACGTCGCGCCACCGGCTGGCCGTCGTCACCGGTGATGTGATCGTCCGCGTCTATCCGGTCGGACTCGGAGGGGAGCGGACGCCGGAAGGAACGTTCGCCATTACCGAAAAGGTGAAAAACCCGAACGGGCGGGACGACGGGCCGTTCGGCAGCCGGGGGATGACGCTGTCCGACACGCCGTATGCGATCCATGGCACGGACGAGCCGGAGACGGTAGGGGGCGACAATTCGCTCGGCTGCGTCAGAATGCTGCGGAAAGATCTCGAAGAGCTGTACGATCTTGTGCCGATCGGCACGGAGGTCGTTATTAAAAAAGGGATCATTCCCGCCGCTCCTGCCGTTCCGCGCGAACGGTTCGCGCTGGAGCCGCAGGAGGATGAGACCAATCCCGGTAAAGTGTACGACTGGCTGTAACCTTTCCGTCAGTTGAAAATAAGCAGGAGGGCCATGCCGATGATGACGACGCCGATGATCGAGGCGGTCCAGATGATCGCTTTTCGGTTCGGTTCTTCCGGCTGCCTCGATCGGAGTGTGGGCGGTTTTCGTTTGGCTGCGCTCATGCGTAATCACCTTTCTTACTATTATTCTATTATAAAAAATAATGCCGTATATATAATCCCATTGTAATCGTTTCCCGATAAAGCCGCAACCGTGCCGCCTCCCGGTTTTCAGGCGGCCGACGGTCCGGAACGTCCGGCGGCTTAGTCGTCCGGCGGCTCTTTTCTTTTGACCCGGAACGAGATAAACTGGTTGGTAGTACCTTTTTTATCGCGAGAACGGAGTGAGCGAGTTTGCTTTATGAAAAAATAGCCAAGCCGGTCCTGTTTCGCATGGACCCCGAGAAAGCCCATCACCTCGTCATCGACGGGCTGTATGCGGCCGGCCGGGTGCCGGGCATGACCGGCTTGATGCACGCCATATGGGGGGTGCGGGAATCGCCGGAGCTCGCCGTCGAGCTGTTCGGCCTGCGGTTTCCGCATCCGGTCGGCCTTGCCGCCGGCCTCGACAAAAATGGCAAGGCGGTCGACGGCTTCTCCAGCATCGGCTTCGGTTTCATGGAAGTCGGAACGGTCACCCCGAAAGGCCAGCCCGGGAACGAGCAGCCGCGGCTTTTTCGTCTGCCGCCCGACGAGGCGCTCATTAACCGGATGGGCTTTAACAACGACGGCGCCGAAGCGATGGCCGAGCGGCTCGCCCGCCGAAAGGTGCGGCGGATACCGGTGGCGGTCAACATCGGCAAAAACAAGACGACGCCGAACGACCGGGCGCACGAGGATTACCGCGCCTGCATCCGGACGCTGTACGACAGCGGCGATCTGTTCGTCGTCAATATCAGTTCGCCGAATACGCCCGATCTGCGTGCGCTTCAGCACGGGGACGAGCTGCGCAGGCTTCTGGACGCCGTGAACGGAGAAATGGCGGCGCAGGCGGCGAAGCGCGGTCAGCGGGCCAAGCCGGTGCTGGTCAAAATCGCGCCCGATATGACGGACGAGCAGCTCGCCTATACGGTCGAAACGATCGCAAGCAGCGGCATTTCCGGCATTATCGCCACGAATACGACGTTGTCGCGCGACGGGCTGACGCATCCGAACCGCGGCGAAACAGGCGGACTGAGCGGCAAGCCGCTCAAGGACCGGTCGACGGAGGTCATTCGCGCCATATACCGGCAGACCGGAGGCAAGCTGCCGATTATCGGTTCGGGCGGCATTTTTACAGCTGCCGATGCATACGATAAATTTCGCGCGGGAGCGAGTCTCGTGGAAATATATACTTCGCTGATATACCGTGGGCCGGGCTTGCTGCGCGAGCTGACGGACGGGCTGAAAGCCTTACTGCGGCGGGACGGATACCGCAATATTGCCGAAGCGGCGGGGGCCGATCATATTTAGACAGGAGGCGGCCGAATGGACGGTAGAGATTGGAATCTGTTCTTGCAGCCTTACGAACAAGCGGTCGAGGAGCTCAAGGTCAAATTCAAAACGTTGCGCACCGAGCTCAAGATGAGAGAAGCTTATGCGCCGATCGAATTTGTCACCGGCCGTGTAAAAAAAATATCGAGCATACTGGCGAAAGCGAAGCTGCTGGGCGTCCCGATGGACCGGCTGGAGGTCGGCATTGAAGATATCGCCGGCATCCGCATCATGTGCCAATTCGTCGACGATATCCGGCGCGTCGCCGATTTGATCCGGGCGCGCAAAGATTTGACGCTCGTTTACGAGAAAGATTACATTACGAATTTTAAAGACAGCGGCTACCGCAGCTATCATATGATCGTCGAATATCCGGTGCAGACGGCGCTCGGCTTGAAGCGGGTGCTGGCGGAAGTGCAAATCCGCACGCTGGCGATGAATTTCTGGGCGACGATCGAGCATTCGCTTAACTATAAATATAAGCAAAGCTTGCCGGAGGATGTGCGGGAAAGGCTGAAGAAGGCGGCCGAGGCCGCGTTCCAGCTCGACAACGAAATGTCCAGCATCCGGAGGGAAATTATCGATTCCCAGCGCGAGTTCGAGGAACGCTCGAACATCGTCTCGCGGGTGCTGAACGGCATACAGGATCTGTACTTTTTCCGCCGCGTGCGGGAAGCGGCGCAATTTCAGCTCCGGTTCAACGAACTGTACGAAGCGGAGGACATTATCGCGCTCGAGCGGCTGTCTGACGATATCCAGGCGGCGATTTTGCGCGCCAAGAAAAGCGGACTGACATGACGGGCGAAAAGCGCGGCGAAGGCTTTCACGGCGGCGGAGATGCCGGCGGCGCGCAGCATCCGGCGTATGACGAGAAGTATGCGCGGTACATCGCGTTGTTCAACTTCCGGCAGGCGTATTACGAGTGCCATGACGAAATGGAGGAGCTGTGGCTGGAGGAGGGACGCGACCCGTTCTGGCAAGGGTTGCTGCAGGCAGCCGTCGCGCTTCATCATTGGCGGGGAGGCAACGTATCCGGCGCGGTGAAGCTGTTTCGCGGGGCGATCGGCAAGCTGTCGCGGTATCCCGCCATCGAACGGGGGCTGAATGTGGCGGATTTGCTCGAGAAGTCGGAAAGGGCGATGAGGACGCTGTCCGCCTGGCTCGCGGATTGGCGGAAGGCCGGCGGCGATACCGCGAAGCCGGGAGAGCTTCCGGCAGCGCCGCCGTTCGAGCCGTTCGCGCTGACCGTCGCCGATCCCCGTCTTGCCGACCTCGTTTCCGAGACGGAGGCGCGGCTGCCGAATACGGAGGAAGAGTCATATTGAGTTGATCGGACCGGTCATGATGATGTCGATACCGTCCCTTGTCGGGGCGGTATTCGAACGTGTACGGTTCGCACAGCGTTCCGCGCCGACGGCAAAGGCTGCGCCGGGAATCGTACTACGCGGGTGCGCGGTAACGGTCTAGGAGGTTTTGCATGAAGTTGCCCGAACGATTTGTCGAGAAAATGAGACGGCTGCTCGGACCGGAAGCCGAAGCGTTCTTCGCTTCGTACGACCGGCCGCGCCATTACGGCCTGCGGGTGAACGGGCTGAAGGCGGAACCGGAGCAGTGGCGGGCCGGATCGCCGTTCGGCGGGCGGCTTGCGCCCGTGCCTTGGGCGAAGGGAGCCTATTATTACGACGGCGAGGACCGGCCCGGCAAGCATCCGCATTATTATGCCGGACTCTATTACATTCAGGAGCCGAGCGCAATGGCGCCCGCCGAGCTGCTCGATCCGAAGCCCGGCGACCGCGTGCTTGACTTGTGCGCCGCCCCGGGCGGCAAATCGACCCAGATCGCTTCCCTGCTGCAAGGGCAAGGTGTGCTGGTCGCCAACGACAATGCCGGAGAACGGACGAAGGCGCTTGCCAAAAACATCGAGCGCGCCGGCGTGCGCAACGCCGTCATTACGAACGAAGAACCGGCGGCGCTGGCTGCCCGCTTCGCCGGCTGGTTCGACCGGGTTCTGGTCGACGCGCCTTGCTCGGGGGAAGGGATGTTCCGCAAGGACGAATCGATGATTGCGGAATGGGAGAAGCATTCGGTCGAACGATACGCCGTCATGCAGCGGGATATTTTGCGCCATGCCGCCGCGATGCTGAAGCCGGGAGGCACGCTCGTCTATTCGACTTGCACCTTCTCGCCGGAGGAGAACGAAGCGCAAATCGCCGCCCTGCTCGCCGACGACCCGAAGCTGGAGATCGTGCCGGTGGCGCATGCGTACGGCTGGTCGCCGGGGCGGCCCGAATGGGTCGGCATGGCGGCGGCCGGACAGGACGGTATCGATGCGGACAAGCTGGCCGGGCTGGCGGGCACGGTGCGGCTGTGGCCGCACCGCACCGAAGGCGAGGGGCATTATGTCGCCGTCCTCAGGCGGCGGCCGGAGCCGGACGCGGATGGACAAGGCGAGGCGGGAGAGCGCATAGCCGGACGGGAGGAATCCGGCAGGGACGAAGCCGGCAGGGAGGAACGAATCGGACGCCGGTCGGGGCGAAGAGCGGAACGGAACGGCGGCAATTCCGGTTATGAAGCGGCGCGCCCGCATGCCGGTTTCAAGAATGGCGGAAAGACGGACAAGTTTTCCCGCCGGGACGGCGCGCTTTACGGCCGCTTACGCAAAGACAGCACGGACGGAGGGCGAAACGGACTGGCGTCCGACCCGATCGCCTGCTGGATGGCGTTCGCCCGCGACCATCTCCGCGGCGCCGAACGGTGGGAAGGCCGGCTTGTCAATTATGGGAGCCGCGTCTACCTGCAGCCGGACGGGCTTCCCGGTCTGGACGGACTGAAGGTCGTCCGGGCGGGCTGGTATTTGGGCGATGCGGCACGGGGACGCTTCGAGCCGTCGCAAGCGCTGGCGATGGGGCTGAAAGCCGAAGAGGCGGTGCGAACGGTCGCGTTCGACTCCTCCGGAACGGACATTGTCCGTTATCTGAAAGGAGAGACGATTCACCTCGGGGCGGATCGCGCCGGAAGCGGCGGCAACGGGTATGCGCTTGTGCTGGCCGACGGGCATCCGGTCGGCTGGGGGAAGATCGCGGACGGCATGCTGAAAAACGCGCTGCCCGCAGGATGGAGGATGATCTGACGTGGCCAGGACGATCCGGCTGGATAAAATGCTCAGCCATATGGGATACGGTACCCGCAGCGAAGTGCGCAAGGCGGTGAAGCAGGGGCTCGTCACCGTGGACGGAAGACCGGTTAAAGACAGCGGTATGGCCGTCGATGCCGGGACGCAGGATGTCCGGTTCGGAGGAGAGCGGGTTCTGTACCGTGAATTTATTTATTTGATGATGAACAAGCCGCCCGGCGTCATATCGGCGACGGAGGATGCGCGGGAGCGGACGGTCGTCGACCTGCTTTCGCCGGCGGACGCGGCGCTGCAGCCGTTCCCGGCGGGGCGGCTCGACAAGGATACCGAAGGGCTGCTGCTATTGACGAACGACGGGCAGCTTGCGCATCGTCTGCTCTCTCCCCGCAAGCATGTGCCGAAAACATACGAAGCGAAGGTGGCGGGGAGCCGGACAGTCGGCGATGCCGATGTGCAGGCATTCGCGGCAGGCGTCAAGCTGGACGACGGCTATGTCACCATGCCGGCCGAGCTGGAAGTGAAGGAAACCGATGAAGGGCCGGATGGCCGGGCGATATCCGTCGTCCGCCTGACGATCCGGGAAGGCAAGTACCACCAGGTAAAGCGGATGTTCGAGGCGGTCGGACTGAAGGTCGTTCATCTTCGCCGGCTGTCGATGGGGCCGCTGGTGCTCGATGCGTCGCTTGCGCCGGGCGACTATCGCGAACTGACGGAGAAGGAGTTGCGGCTTCTGCAGCTGGACGGATGACCGATCGGGAACGCGAAAGCGGATTTCGGCGGCGCATGTGCGGGCTGATGGGGAGCAGTTGACAGGCGCAAGCTTATGAGCGCAAGCTGATAGGCGCAGCCCGGTGGAAAGAGCCGGGTTGAGGAAATATCAGCTTGTGAAAGAACGGGCTTGAAGCGAGCCTGTCTGAAAGTCGACAATCGGGTACGGCTTTAGGTTGAGAAAGCATCTTGTTCATAAGCATGGAAAATGAATTGGAGGCGGCAGGGAGATGGGTTTACATTACGATATTATCGCACTCGACGTGGATGGAACGCTGCTGACGGACGATCACAAGCTGACGCAGGGCACATGCGAAGCAATCCGCGAAGCGGCGCGTCGCGGTGCGGAGATCGTACTGTGTACGGGAAGGGGGCCGGGCGGGGCCATCCCGGTTCTGGAGGAAATCGGGCTGGAGGGCACGATCATCACCCATAACGGCGGGGCGACGGTCGAGACGGCGAAACGGAAAGTAATCCATCAGTATACGCTGCGCGAAGAGCAGCTGCAGGTCTTTGTCGACTATTGCCGACGGCACGAACTTCACTTCGACATCAGCACGGCATTCGAGGTGCTGGTCGAGCGGTTGACGCCGGAGATCGAAGAAATATACGGGCAGTTCCATATTCGTCCGACGCTGCGGCAACCGGGCGCGGCGCTGCCCGGTGAGCCGGTCAAAATGACCGTGTCCGGGCCGAAGGATATGATCGATGAAGTCGAACGGGACTGGAACGGCTGGAACCATGAGCTGCAATGGATACGCAGCGGGGAATATTTCATCGATGTGCAGCACCGCTACGCAACCAAAGGAAGGGCGCTCGAGCAGCTGGCGCGCATTCGCGGCGTGGACCGCAGACGGATTATGGCGATCGGCAACTATTATAACGACATCGGCATGCTGGAGATGGCGGGACTCGGCGTGGCGGTCGCCAATGCGCCCGAAGCGGTGAAATCGTCGGCGGACGTCGTCACGAGCTCTAACGCGGAGGAAGGGGTTATGCGGGCGCTGCTGGAATACGCCTGGGACTAGGCGGCCCCAGGGAGCTGCGAGGCCGGACCGGTAGCGAAGACGGAGGCTGTGCAGCGAGATGGTTTGCGAATGTGCGGCAATACGGGCGAAAGCCGCCGGGGCCAGAGACCCCGGCGGCTTTCGATTGTTCTTGAGAAGTGATTAGTACAAGATTCCGCGGGTTACGATAACCAGCAGAATAAACAGGACCAGGATCACACCTACCGATGTAAAACTACCAAAGCCGCCTCCGTAAGCACCAGACACGTAAATTCCTCCCTGTATAGTATTCCGGTGTGGGTCGTCCATACTTGCATGTTGCTTACTAGCCGGTATACAGTATCATATGGCAATCGGCGCAAAAAGATTGACCCATATCCCGATTACGACCAACTTGGGCGATTGCTCCAGACGCCGGCGCAGACGGGGAGAACAGACACCTGGCCGCCGGCGGCAGAAGCCGTGTGCCCGGCTATGTTACGGCCGTCTGAGCCCTTTGGGCAGATGGTTTTTGATCTGTCCGCCGCTCGCCTTGCCCCAGCCGAGCGGCAGGCCGCCCGCCGCCACGAGGCCCCAGCCGCGAATGCCGTCCGGCGCGGGGAGCGTCTCCCCGCGCAGATAGGCGGCGATTTCCGGGGCCTCGGGCGGATAGGTCTGCACCCAGGCGGCCGCGTCCGCGGCCACGGCGAGCGCGAGCGCATGCGCGGGCTCGAAGCGGCCTTTGCGGACGTCGCCGAGGTGCAGACCCGGGCGGGCGACCTTGAGGCCGTCCAGGTCGCCCGCCCCGAAACGGCTGCCGGCGTCATGCGGCAGCCAGTAGAGCGCGTCGCCGAAGCGGAGCGGCTCGCCCGGCCCGAGCGTCAGGCCGGGCAGCGCTTCCGCGGCGAAGGCGCGCAGCAGTGCGAGCGCGGCGGCGTGGTCGCCGCCTCCGCGCGAGTCCCGGC
>NZ_JBCNFP010000031.1:0-58286 GCF_050481165.1 Paenibacillus cisolokensis | reverse complement strand
CGATGACTTATAGGCTTTCATATTCAATCACTCTTTCGATCATCGTGTTACGATATAAATTCGACAAACCCGTGATAAAGGCCTGCTTACGCGGACTTTTTCACCGGACTTTTAAAGCTGTTACAGATAATTCCGAGAAGGCTTTATTCTTGTCAATATAGCTTAAAAGTTTAAAAGCTTGATACAGAGCAAAGTAAAAAGGCATCGCCGTTGCATACAAATCGATTAAAACGAGATATTTCATATAAGTAATATCTGGAACCAATTCAGCTGCATAATTCGCTATGTCAGGCACCAAAAATATGCACAAAGCAAGAACCGGGATTCCAATAAGAATAACAGCTACCTTTAAAAAAAGCGTTGTTCCTCGTTTCATAAAAAACCCCCTCACTTATTATTGAATTCAATTTGACTTTACCACCGAATTTATCGTTTTACAATAATAAAATATCGTTATTAAATATATTTTTGTTGTTATAGAGATATCATTCTTTTTTAAACCAAAAAAAGAGCATTCCTCATTACAAGGAAATGCTCTATAGCTTTAACCATTCAATTTATCGTAAAACACGAACAATATCGCTGGACTCATTCCGCCGACTCGGCGGTGTCCGCTCCGGCCGCCTTCGTCGTGCTGCCGGACTTCGAGGCGCCCGCCGGTTTCGTAGGATTTTTCGGCTTGCCGTAAAAACCGATCTCGTCGTCGTAAGCTTCGAAAATTTTACGGACGATCGGCGCCGCGCCCTGCCCGCCGAAACCGCCTTCCGGCACGACGACGGCGACCGCAAGCACCGGATCGTCCGCCGGCGCGGCCGCGATGAATACGGCGTTGTCGACGATCTTCCCGGCCACGCTCTGCTCGGACGTACCGGTCTTGCGCAAGAACGGGTACGGAAAGCCTTCGAACCCTGTTACCTTGACCCGGCGCATCCCCTGCTCGATTTCCTCCCAATAGCTGTCCGGGAAATCGATGGTGTTCAGCACCACCGGTTCGAAGCCCTGCACAAGATTGCCGTTCGCATCGCGGATTTCGTTCACGAACTGGGGCTTCATCCGCTTGCCGCGGCTGGCTAGCGTCGCCGCGTATTGGGCCAGCTGCAGCGTCGTATAGCGGCCCTGCTGGCCGAAGGACGCCTGGACGAGCGCCGACTGCACGCTTGCCGATTTGGCCTCATTGAAATATTCAATGATACCCTTCAACTCGTTATGCAATCCGCTTTCCGTCGAGACGCCGAGACCGAACTGCTTCATGTAGCTGTCCCATACTTTTACGCCTTCGTCGCCTTTATACTTCATGTACAGCGCGTTGCCGACCATCTCGGCCATGAACGGGTTGGACGATTTCTCGATCGCCCGGGCCGGGTCCATCATGCCGTAAACCGCCCCCCGGGCGTTGCGAATCGATCTCCGGTGAATTCCTTCCTTCCCGTAATAGAAGACGCCGTCGTCGTTATAATAGGTGTCGGTCGTAAACAGCTTCTCGTTCAGCCCGATCAGCACCGTCAGCGGCTTGATCGTCGAACCGAGCGGCACAAGCGAAGAGGGGTGCTTGCCGTAGTCCTCTACCGGCTGATACACTTCCCGAATCGTCCCGTTCTCCATGAAACGTTGGAGTCTATTCCAATCTTCGGTCAAAATGCTGCCGCCTTCCCAGACGTTCGGATCGTAATCCGGCATGCTGGCCATCGCGATCACTTTGCCCGTTTTGACCTCCATCGCCACCGCGTAGCCGGTGCGGGCGTTCGCCCCCCGGCCGTTCGGGGTCGACTGCAGCTCCTTCAGCTGGTCCATAATCGCCTGCTCGGTGCGCAGCTGCACCTGTTTGTTGATCGTCAAATACAGATCGTTGCCCTGCTCCGGGTTCGTAATCTGCACCGGGCCGATAATGCGGCCCGCGGCGTTGACCGGGTACGTCTTCAGCCCGTTCTTACCGCGCAGCTGCTCCTGGTACATATATTCGAGCCCGTCGAAACCGACCTGCTCGTCATCCAAATATTTCAGCCGCGGATCGGTTACATTATCCATATTTTTGTAGAACGAAAGATCTTTTGCGCCCTTGAATTTCTTCAAGTAACCGATCAGTTGCACCGCCACCGTATCTTTATCGTAATGGCGGATGCTCTCCTCGACGATGTCGATCCCTTTGAACTGATCGCGGTTTTCCGCGAAGTAGGCGATCTCCTCATTCGTCAGCCCGGACTTGATCCGTCTCGGCACCGAAATCGTGTTCCGTCGGAATGTCAGGTCCATATTCTCGATGATTTCCTCGACCGTCATCGCCTTCTCCGGATCGCCGTATTTATCGAACACCTCTTTCAGACGGCGCGCGAATTGTTCTGCTTCGTCGTTCTTGAATCCCGGCTCGATCTGAAAATAGAGCGACTGCGTCGAGGTCGAATAAGCAATCGTCTCCCCGGTCGAATCGTAAATATTGCCCCGGATAGGCGGAATCCGGACGTCTTTGGTGCTGATTTTATCCTGTGCGGCCTTCAGCGTCGGCCCTTCGACAAATTGCAAAATGGCGAGGCGCACGATCAGGATGCTGAACAATACGAATGTGGCGAAAAAAAACAGGTTCAGCCGAACGGAGAATTGCCTGCGGCGGGCAATCTCCTTCTGTTGCGGATCTTGCTGCATGCCGCTGTACCTCCTCTCCCGTTATCGTCTCCATGGCGGATAACATCTTGCCGTTCTTTTAGGCGCCGCGAATATGCGTCTCATCGAAGTTCGGCGGATCGAACCAGTTACCGGACGATGCCCAGGTTGCGTCCAGCGGTATCCACCGTCCGTCGTCGACCTTCACTTCGTTCCAGGCATGCGGGCCGAAGCCTCCTTGCCCGTCCGCCCCCAATCCGGTCACGACGCGCGCCTCGAGCCCCGCCGCCCTTGCCATCAAAGCGTACAGGCGGGCCGTATCGATGCAAACCCCTTTGCGGTGCTCGAACGTATATTGGGGCGTCTGTTCCTTCCAAATGCCGCGTTCCTCGTAATTTCGCGCTTTTTCCCAATCATAGGCGATGCGCGTGCCGAGCCAGTTGTAAAGCGCCTTTGCCTTGCCTTCCGCCGTCCGCTCGTCCTTCGTCACCTGCAGCGCCGCGGCGGCGATATCGTCCGGTATGTTGTAATCGATAATTTCGTATTTGCGCTGCAAAATCCGCTGGAATTCCTCTTCCACCGCTTTCGTCAGCACGGGCCCCCGGTCGGCCAGCATGCTGCCGGCGACCGGCTGCAGCAGCCGTTCCGACGCCTCTCCGTACAGCGGCGAGGATCGTATCCCTTCGGCCAGCGGACCGCCCGGCACAAGCGAGACGTAGATGAACAGCGCGGCCAGCAGCACGAGCGATCTTCCCGCGCCGTGAACCGCCCCGATCAGCGCCCCCGCGGCCCGGCTGGCGAGCGAGCCGGCCGATCGTTCCTCCTCGCCGTCCCGATCGCCGGTAAGCCGCTCGAACAGGATATGGGCGAGCGGGGTAAGGAAGCTGCCCGCGAAACGCAGCAGCCAGTAGCTGATCAGAAACAGAATGCCGAAGCGAAGCAGGGTGAAGTCCCGCATGCCCGTCAGCAGCGTATACCACAACTGCGCAAGCGCGCCGAGCTCCCCTTCCGGCACCGTTACCCGCGCCGCCAGCCAGCGCTGTGCGGCAGGCGACCATGCTGCCGCAAGGCGCGCGGCCGCAAACAGGAATACGACGACGAGCAGCGCTTCCCATATAAAGAAGAAGAGGCGCTTCGCGGAACCCGATGCGCCTCTTCGCATGCCTTGGACGAGCGAGCCGAGCAGGAGCAGCAGCACCACGACCGCCACAGGTTCCCATTGCGTCAACGCCTGCACGAAGTGTGTCATGCTGTTACCTCCTACAACAAAACCAGGCTATACGTTCTGCTTCGCCTTGTCGATCAAATCGCGAATCGTATCGTCAATCTTCCACGTTCCGAGAGGGGCGCCGCGAAACGACACCTTCACTTCATTCTCTCCCAGGACGCCTTGCAGCTCCAGGTTGTCCGTCTTTACCGTAAACGTGCCGTCCCCGTTCTCGATGTATGTCGCGTTGAGCGCTTCCCCGACCATCGCGTTGAGCGCTTCCTGCTTGACCGTGTCGGTCACCTTCTCGCCGATAGACTTCAAATCTTCCAGATTGTAGCCGCTGTACACGACGACCGCGATGACGACAACGGCAACGAGCAGCCACTTGACCACCGTCTTGACGATGCCGACGATGACAAGCAGCAGAATGAGCGCGATGACAAGAACGAACCAGTTCTCCTCGAAAAAGCGGCTCCAGGTTGCCCAATCGTAATTGAAATCGAAATTCACAATCGCTTCCCCTCCATTATACCGCGTACGAAACACGATTACAAAACATTATACCTTACGTCGTCGGCCGGCGTAAATGCGCACCGCAGGCCGTTTCCCGCGTCCCAGACATATTCGCCGAAAACGGGCGTACAAGTAGTAGTAACTGTTTGTACAAGGCAAGGGAGGAAACCGGCTTGAAAACCGCCGTATGGCTTTATCTGTTCCTGTTCGTGGCGTTCTTCGACCTGCACGCCCAGTACCCGATTTTGACGCCTTTCGCCATCTCGCTCGGAGCCGCGCCGTCATTCATCGGACTGATGATGGGGCTGTATTCGATTACTCACCTGCCGGGCAACCTGATCGCCGGCTACGGCGTCGACCGATACGGCAGCCGGCTGTTTATCGTGTTCAGCCTGCTCACCGCCGGCGCCGTGCTCATCGTTCAATCCCATGTCACCAATCCGTGGCAGCTTCTCGTCCTCCGGTCCGTCAGCGGTTTCGTGCTCGCCTTCCTGTCGCCCGCTTGCATGACGCTGCTCGCCCGGATTACAACCGACCGCGTCCGCCAAGGCAAGCTGATGGCCGGCAACGGATTCATCCATACGCTGGCATCCGTCGTTTCTCCCGCCGCCGGCGCCTATCTGGTCGCGCAAATCGGCTTTACGGCAGCGTTTTACGCGCTCGGCTGGATTCTGATCGCCACCGCGGTCTGCGCGCTCTTCTTCATTCGCGACATTGCCCCTGCAACGGCGGACGCTTCCGCTTCCTCCGCAGCTCCGGCCGAATCCGCTTCCGATCCGGCCGCGAAGCCTTCCGATAGCGGCGGCAAGCTGCGCCGGGAGGCCGGCATCCCTTGGACGGTCTTTCTGCTGCCGGTGGCGACCAGCTGCGCGCAGGGCATCCTGTCGTTCGAGCTGCCGCTTATGGGTCAAACCCCCGATGCGATGATGACGACCGGCCTGCTCTTCTCCATCGTCAGTCTCGGTGCCCTGCTGACGCTCAGCATGCTGTTCCTGAACCGGCTTTCCCCTTACTACCGGACGCTGTGGGGGACGCTGCTGCTGGCGGTCTGCTACTATACGATTGCGGCGGACTTCCCGGTTCCGCTCATGGCCGTCCTGTTTATCATCGGAATGGGCAAAGGCGTCATTTTCCCTGCACTGTCGTCGCTCCTCATCGAGCTAAGCGGCGGGAAACGGTACGGACGGACGTTCTCCGCACTGTCCATCGCTTTTTCGGTCGGCGCCTTCATCGGCCCGATGCTTGCGGGACATCTTCGGGAGCAGATTTCGTCCTACTTTATCGCATTCGCCGTCCTGATGCTGGCTGCGGCCATCCTGCCGCTGTGCGTCGGACGTTCGATCTCCGCACGGACCCATATTTCGTGATACTGGGTGAACGCATAGGGCTATTTCACTTCCCGTACATACGATATGGTGTCGGGTGACCTATGCGAACGCATAGAGCCATGACCTCTCAACTTACGAAAGGGAGGAGTGACAACACGATGTCTCATGTCGGTGGTGCCGGATTCGGCGGTGGTCTTTGGACTTCAACGGGCACGATTCTCGTCCTGTTTATTCTGCTGGTTATTGTATTCTGCGGTTGTTTCGGATTTTTCTAAATAAATAATAAGGGTCAAAACAGTGCCGCTCCGGCCCGTGAACACGTACGGCTCTCCTTCGGGAGAGCTTTTTTTTGAAACCTGTCGGCAAATCGGGTACACTAGCATCATTAAACGCCGGCAAAAACGTTGCGCTTGCATCGAAGCCGAACTGAAATCCAAAGGGGGAGCGGAATGGATATTGTCGTCATCGTGGAAGGAAAAAACGATCGCGCCCGGCTGCGGCGTCTGTTAAGCGCCGAAATCGAAGTTTTCTGCACCTACGGAACGCCGGGCACGCGCCAGCTGGAAAAGCTGCGCAAGGCGGTGGGCGACCGCCACGTCTATCTGTTCACCGACAACGACGCATCCGGCAGGCGCATCCGCGGCATGTTGCGGGATCTGTTCCCCGATGCCGAGCATATCTACACGCGTAAAGGCTATCCCGGCGTCGAGAACACGCCGGACGAATATTTGATCGCCCAGCTCGAGAAGGCGGGGCTCGAAGAATATATCCTCTACCCGCCCGGCCAACCCGTTTCATTCTCTTGAAGCGGCACGCCGTGCTTGCAGATTCGGCACGGCTTCGGCGCCTATCTCCTCATGTCCCTCGTCAACTCCGCGAAAGCAAATCTGCAAAAGCAACTCCGCGAAAGCGAAAAAAAACAAACAAAATCGTAAATTTACGGCATCGCCAGCGCAGGGTCGTACTGACTAAGATGAAGTTGCGGCCGCCTTTCAACCAAACCGGCGTTCAGCCGCATGGAGGGGATCGATGAAACTGCGTGATAAAGTCGTCATGATCGCCGAAGCCGGAAGCGCATCGGGCATGGCGCTGATCGACCGTTTCGCTCCGGAAGAAGCGCGCTTCATCCTGAACAGCGAAGCGGGAACGGACGCCCTCGTACCCGCTCTCGAGAAGCTGCACGCCGCCGGCTGTCCGGCGATCGCCGCCGGCGCCGATCTGTGCAGCCCCCGCGAAACAGCCGCTTTGCTGGACCGGGCCGAGCGCGAACTGGGAACGGTCGACGTGCTCATTCACAACCGCCGGGCCGTCCGGCCGGCAATGGTGGAAACTTGCGACGAGGAGCGGTTCCTGTCCGTCCTGAACGCCAACGCCAAGTCGGCTTTCGTCGTCACGCAGGCGGTCGGACGGCAGATGGCCGCGAAGCGGTCCGGCAAAATCATCTATATCGGCTCCATTCATGCCGAGAAGCCGACGGGCGCTTCGTTCGCGTACAGTGTGTCCCAGGGCGCCATCAAAATGCTTTGCCGCGAAGCGGCGCTTGTGCTTGGTCGTCACGGCATCAACGTCAATCTGATCGAGCTCGGTCCGCTCGAAGGCGACGACGTGCGGTTCCGCAGCGGCATCTCCGCCCTGTACGAAGATTACCGCTACAAAGTGCCGAACGCCGTATTGGGCACTTATGCCGACGTTGCGAATCTCGCACTCTACCTCTCATCCCCTGAGGCAGACTTCCTGAACGGGGCCGACGTCCGGCTGGACGGCGGATTTCTGATGCATTATATGGACCATAAAATGAAACGGCCTCAACATGAAACGACGGGAGGTGCGCCATGAAGTTAACCGGCAAAACCGCCCTCGTCACCGGGGCCGGAACGGGAATCGGCCAGGGCATCGCCGTGGAGCTGGCCAGGCGCGGCGCGCAGGTGGCGGTTCATTACAACCGGAGCGCCGACGGCGCGCTCGAGACGAAGCGGCGGATCGAGGAGGCGGGCGCAAGCTGCATGCTCGTACAGGCGGATGTGGCGCATAAGCCGGACATCGACCGGATGGTGCGGGAAACTGTCGACCGGTTCGGGACGGTCGATATTTTGATCAATAACGCCGCCATGCAGCTCAATTACGATTTGTTCGAATATGACGAGGAACAGTTCGACCGGATGATGGCCGTCAATCTGAAAGGCTATTGGCAGTGCATCCAGGCCGTCGTTCCCTGCATGAAAGCCCGGGGTCAAGGCCGGATCGTCAACATTTCGTCGGTTCACGGCAAAAGGCCGACCGATTTCGACCCGGTCTACGCCATGACGAAAGGCGGCATCCGCATGCTCGGGAGGGAAAGCGCGATCGAGCTGGGGAGATACGGCATTACGGTCAATACCGTCGAACCGGGCGCCGTCGACGTCGGCAAGCGAAGCTCCATGCGATCGGCCCCGCCGCCGCCCGCGAACGTTGCGAAGCCGAAATCCCGCCCGCGCGACATCCGCCGCAAATTCCCGCTCGGCCGCGTCGGCTTGCCGGGCGACGTGGCCCATCTTGTCTGCCATATCGTCTCCGACGAAAGCGAATTTCTAAACGGCGCGGCCATCATAGAAAGCGCATTCAATTTTGGCAACCGCTAATTTTGTCGAAAATCAAGCGTCGATGCGCGGCGCGCCCGGCGCCCATGTGGTTGAACGCCACCATGCGGCGAGCCGCGTAACGGGAATGTCCTTACTGAATTTTGCCCCGCGCATCGACTGTTATGAACCGTTCGAGCCGCCCGCCGCGCACGCCCATACGCTTTTGTGCGTCTTCGTATGCAGTCTCAGCTTGATGCCGGCTTTTGCGGCCAACTCGGCCGTTCTGCGCAGATTGGCGTCGGGAATATCAAGATCGGCAGAAACTTGCGGCGTTTCCATAGGTTCCCGCATCGTTACGGCTCCTCTATCCGAATTTCGTTCCATCACGGGCATCATTTCGAATGCTATGCCGCTAGCCCTGAATTTGCAGCAAGTATATGACGACGGTAACCGTCACCACGCTGAGCAGCGTCGACATAAACACCGCCTGCGACGAAAATTCCGGCTCGTTGTCGAACTCGACCGCCAGCAGCACGCTGCTGAGCGAAGTCGGAACGGCCGACGATACGATAAGCGCGGCTCCCATCAAACCATCGATTCCGAGCAGCCAGACGACGAGGGCGGCCAGCAGCGGACCGACCGCAAGACGAAGCGCATTGGAAGTCAGCACAAGCTTCAGCAGCTTGCCCCCGAGCTGCCACTTCATGCTGCCGAGCTGCACGCCGAGTGTAATGAGCGCCGTCCCGATGAACGCGTCCGACAAATAGCCGATCGGCGTCATGATAAATCCCGGCAGTTCGACCGAAAAGCCGCGCAGCGCGAACGCCAGCGGGATAACATAGATGATGGGCATCGTCATGATTTGCCGCATAATATTCCGAAAATTGCTCTTGTGCGCGTTTACGCTGTACACCCCATATGTATTCGGCACGAGCGCCTGCATCATCATGATAAGCACCTGGATCGACAGCGTGTACGGATTGCCCGCAAAGGCAAGCTGGTTCAGCGGGATGCCGTAATTCGCGCTGTTGTAGAACAGCACGCTGTTGCGCATCGCGCTCCGCATGCCGCTGTTGAGCCCCAGCCCACGGACGGCCAGCTCGACCACGGCATACTGCAGCGCCATAAACACGGCAAAAAACATCAGCACCCGGGCCACGAGCTGCCCGGAGATGTCTGTCGTATACAGCAGGTCAAAAATAATGGATGGCGAAAACAGATAAAAGTTTAGCTTGGACAACGTCCGGATATCCAAAGAAAAAGCCCGCTGCAGGATGACGCCGATCGCGACCATCACTGACAGCGGGAGCACGTTGTTCCATAAGATGTGCAGCAAAATCGTCATTCCCGTCTCTCTCCCCGCCCGCCTTGCGACGGTACTCCTTTTTACATCAACGATTCCATATCCTTGACGATCTGCTCAGGGGTCAAGTTTTCGTCATTGCCGTTGTACCATTTGCGGATCTGGCCTTCCTTGTCCACGAGCGTGATGACGTTGAAATGGGAGAACTGCCCTTTCTCGTCCTTGAATACGCCGACCCCGAACTCTTTGGCCAATGCGATGGTCGGCTCCTCCTCGCCCCGCAAAAACTTCCAGCTCGTATAATCCGCATGCACCTTGTCGGCAAAATTGCGGATCGCCTCGGGCGTATCCCGCTCCGGATCGAACGTAATCGAGATCAGCAGAGCCTTCTCGCCGAACAGGTTTTTCTCCTTGAGCTGATCCTGCACCTGCGACAGCATGAACGTCGTCGGCGGACATACGTCCGGACAGCTGGCGAAGTAAAAATAGACGATCCGCACTTTGCCGTTCGTATTTTGAAGCGAAACCTGTTCCCCGTCGATGCTGGTCAGTTCAAAATCGGGCGCCTTCTGCAGCACTTCCAGCTTCTCTCCCTCGCCCTTCAGATTGGATATAAGCAAATAGGCTGCCATCGCCAGACACAGCGCGAACAGAGCGATTTTGAAGGCATGTTTGCGGACGAATGCCATCTTGCCCTCTCCCCCTTATCTTTCAGACGGTTTGACATACCGCCGTTTTCGTTAAAATATACCGTCCGTATCGATAATCATGGCCAGGAAGATGACCATCAAATAATTGACCGACAGAAGAAAGTTCGTCCTCGCCCATTTTTCCGTGTCTTCCGCCTTCAGGCCCTGCACCGTCTGAATGAACCAAACGGCTCCGAACACGACCGAGACGACAAGGAATATATAGCCGACATAGCCGTAAGCAAAAAGCAGAATACCGGCCGGTATGAGCAATAGCGTGTACGGAATCATCTGCAGCTTGGTTCGCTTGATCCCTTTCACGACCGGCAGCATCGTAAATCCAGCCGCCCGGTACTCCTCGACCCGCCGGATGGCAAGCGACCAGAAGTGAGGGGGCTGCCACAAAAACAGCAGGGCAAACAAAATCCATGCGCCCGCATCGACCTGGCCCTCAACGGCGCAATAGCCGATAACCGGAGGCATGGCTCCCGAAATGCCGCCTACAGAAGTATTCCATACGGACGTGCGCTTCAGCCAAAATGTGTAAATGACGACATATACAAACCAGCCCAGCACCCCGAGCCAACCGACCAGCGGATTGACGAGGAAGAACAAAACGGCCAATCCCGCAATGCCGAGCGCAACGCCGAAAGCGAGCGCCACGGAAGGCGACAGCCGGCCCTGTGGAAGCGGACGGTTTTTCGTTCGTTCCATCCTGGCGTCCAGATCCCGGTCCCAGTAGTTGTTAATAACGCAGGCGGAAGCCATCGTCAGCGACGAACCGATCAGCATATACAGAAGCAGCAGCCAATCGATTTCCCATTTCGACGCCACCCAGAATCCCCCGAACGCGGCAAAGGCGTTTAGGCGGATAATCCCTGGTTTGGTCAGGGCGATCATATCTTTTAACACCTGGCGAGCCTCCTATTAATTGCGAGACAAGGCGCGTATCATAACGCGCCTTACATAGTAAAATCGAATCGATCTAATGATACCGAAAAAACAGGGCGTTGACAATCTTCACGGCGTTTGTTCATCATTTTGCCACCTCTAAGACGCCGTTTCGACACAACCTTTATTTTTGGCCGGGACAAAGCACCAATTGCCGAACCTTCAAATAAAATGTCATTGTAGTCAGACGCCCATAAGCGGACCTCACCGCTTAAAGGCAGCAAACCCGAAAGGATGTGAACAACCCGCAAATGGCCGTCGTCAATGCAAATTCCGAGGATATCAAGCTGCTGGCCCGCCTCATGCGCGCGGAAGCCGAAGGCGAGGGCGATCTCGGCATGCTTATGGCTGGAAATGTCATGGTTAACCGCGTCAAGTGCAACTGTCTTGATTTTGTGAACATCCGCACAATTCCGCAGATGGTATTCTAGTCTCCCGGAGGATTCGAGTCAACCCAAAAAAGCTACTTTTATCAAAGGGCGCGGGACAGGGAAATCCGGTTGGCCCAGCGTCTCGTTAACGGCGAGCGCCATCACCCCGCCACCTACTCGCTGTGGTTTTTCCGTCCGGCAGGCGAGTGCCCGCCGACCTGGTGGAACCAGGCGCATAGCGGCCGGTTTAAAAACCATTGCTTCTACTCTCCGTCCTGGGAAGACTGCCCCGGCGTTTATTAACGAACAACTTACGAACAAAAGGAAAGAGAGGATCAACATCGATGGCATTACCTTATAATACGCAAGGAAATATCGCGCCTCAGTCGAATGTCGGCGCGCAGTCGAACCTCGGTGCGCAGTCGAACCTCGGCGCACAGTCGAAGCCGTCGAATGTCGGCGCGCAATCGAAACCGTCCAATGTCGGCGCATATTCGAACGTTGCGCCACAGTCGAACCTCGGCGCACAGTCGAACGTTGGCGCGTACTCCAACCTCGGCGCGCAATCGTATGTTCCGAAAAGCGGGTATGACGGTTACGGCGCTTACGGCTACGGCCCAGGCGCTTACGGCGGATTCGACGGCTACGGTGCAGGCGGATACGGAATGGGCGGGTACGGAGCAGGCGGATACGGTTCTGCCATGCATGGCGGTTATCCGACTATGGGCCAACATTACGGCGCCCCCATGCCGCCGAGCGTGCCCAGCGGGTCCGTCATTACGCCGAGCGGCTGCACCATCGTGACCGCCCCGCCGTCGGAAGAGTCGTACGTTGAAAACATTTTGCGCATGAACCGCGGCAAAATGGCTACTTTTTACATGACATACGAGAACAACCGCGAATGGAACGCCAAAGTGTTCCGCGGCGTAATCGAAGCGGCCGGCCGGGACCATATCGTCATCAGCGATCCTTCGACCGGCATGCGGTATTTGCTGCTTACGCTGAACCTCGATTACGTCACGTTCGACGGCCCGATCAAGTATCAATATCCGTTCCAGGGCGGGGTCGTTACGGAGACGACGCCGTACCAGACGAACGGCATGGCTTCGGGACGTTGACGCTTGTTTTATCATAAAATAGCCAGAATAGCCAGAGAACGCTTAAGACAGCGTTCTTTTTTCTTTTCGGCTGCCCGCGCCGTTGTCGGATTTCCGTTATTCTTTCCTTAATCGTCATGAAACTTGCTAACCTGTGAAATACTTAAAGCGTATACTGGACAGAACATTACAACGTGAGGAAGTGGACGATTCATGGATTCCGGTACACATCTTGTCATGGGCATCGGCCTTGCCGGTCTTGCCGCCGTCGATCCGGCTATCGCGGGCGATCAATCGCTCCACACCGCCGTGCTGATCGGTACGGTAGCGGGATCGCAGGCGCCCGATCTCGACGGTCTGCTTCGCTTTCACAGCAATGCGGCGTATATCCGCAACCACCGGGGACCGACGCACTCCTTGCCGGCAATTGCGATATGGACGGTATTGATTACCGCCGCCCTGCAAATTGCCTACCGCGGCAGTCTGCCGCTCATTACGGTGGGGGGATGGGTGCTTCTCAGCGTCGTCATCCATATCGTCACCGACCTGTTCAACGCTTACGGCACGCAGGCGATGCGGCCTTTCACGGAGAAGTGGATTTCCTGGAATATTATTCATATATTCGACCCGGTCATTTTCTTCTCCCATGTCGTGGCCATTGTGCTCTGGGCTTTCGGCCTTGTCGAGCCGTCCCTCATGTTTCCGCTGCTGTACGGCGCTTTAATTCTTTATTTTGCATGGAGGACGCTGGAGCATCGCCGCATTTCGGCCATGCTCCCCAAGCTCGATCCGCTCGGCGAGACGTTGCCCGCAAACCGGTACATTCTTATTCCGACCGTAAATCTGGCAGCCTGGAACGTGGTCAGGCACAACGCCGACGGCAGCTTCACGATCGGCGATTTGCGGAAAGGCAGGCTGAATTGGGCGGATACGGCCCGCTGCTCCGACCATCCTGCGGTGGAAAAATCGAAAAGCGACCCGGCCGTCCGCTCCTTTCTTTATTTTACTTCTTATGCCTGCGCGGAAGTGAAGGAGCATGATTGGGGATACGAGGTCCGATGGTCGGACGTCCGCTATCGCTACCGCAAGCAATATCCGTTCGTCGCCGTGCTGATGATGGACCGCAACTATAAAACGCTCGGATCGTACGTCGGGTGGCTGAGCGACGACCGGCTGGCCAAAAGGCTTCGAATGACGACATATTGACGCCCCGGAAGCAATCGGTCACAATAGAAGCATGCTGCGTGCAAGCGGCATGCTTCTTGCCTGCAAACAACAAAAGAAAGCTCAAGGATAACCCTTGAGCCCGTTTTTTGTCGTTTGACGATTAGCGGAATTGGCCGCCTTGGCCGGACAGTTGCTGCTCCGCGATTTGGACCAGCTTTTTCGTGATATATCCGCCGAGCGAACCGGCATCGCGGGTTGCGATGTTGCCGTAGTAGCCGTCTTGCGGAATTTGCACGCCCAGTTGCTGAGCGGCTTCGTATTTCAATTGTTCCAAAGCTTGGCGAGCTTGAGGCACTACCAATGTATTGCTGCTGCGGGATTGACCTGCCATAATCGAACGTCTCCTTTCAATCTCTACGCTGTGTTCTGTTGCAAGCTTGCAAGCTTATTATGTACGGTCAGCGGAATTCTATGCCCGCGCCGCGATGCGAAGCGAAAATTTTTTCAGGAGGATATTCGTATGCCCAAATCGCTATCCCTGCTGTTTGCCGTCGTCACCGTGCTGCTTATGATGGCGACGGCTGTCTCGATTGCTCATAACGGTTGGCTCGCCGTGCTGCTGTTCGTGCTGACGGTTGCGAATATCGGGGCCGGATTCATCGTCCGGGCCCGGCTGCGCCGCCGGGAAGGCACCGACAGCGGCAATTTGTAATCGCGCCAAGTCAGCGCTTCGCCGCCAGGAAGCCCATCCGCTCCCGCACTTCGGCAACCGTCTTGTTCGCGATGGCGGACGCCTTCTCCGCTCCCTGGCGCAGAATGTCGTGAATTTCGCCCGAGCTGCGGATTTGACGGTATCTTTCCTGCAGCGGTTCGAGAACGGAGACAACCCGCTCGGCAAGCTCCTTCTTGAACGCGCCGTAGCCTTGCCCGTCGAAGCGCGCTTCGATTTCGGCAAGCGATTCGCCGGAGCAGTGGGAGAAGATGCTCATCAGGTTGCTGATCTCCGGCTTGTTCGCCGGATCGTAACGGACTTCGCGTCCGGAATCGGTCGTCGCCCGGCTGATCTTCTTGCGAATGACATCAGGCGGATCGAGCAGGGCGATATAGCTGCCCGGATTCGGGTTGCTCTTGCTCATCTTTTTCGAAGCATCGTCCAGCGACATGATGCGCGCGCCCACTTCCGGCGTATACGTCTCCGGCACCGTAAAATAATCGCCGAACCGGCCGTTGAACCGTTGCGCCAGATCGCGCGTCAGCTCCAGATGCTGCCGCTGGTCGTCGCCGACCGGCACAAGATCGGCCTGATAGAGCAGAATATCCGCGGCCATCAGTGTCGGATAAACGAACAGTCCGACGCCGATCGAATCTTTGCCCGCCGATTTCTCCTTATACTGCGTCATCCGCTCCAGCTCGCCCATGTAAGCGAGCGTGGTCATCAGCCAGCCGAGCTCGGCATGGGCAGGTACGTGCGACTGTACGAATACGGCCGCCTTCGCGGGATCGATGCCTGCCGCAATGAACAGCGAAGCGACCGATTCCGTCTGCTCGCGCAGCGCCTCCGGCTCCTGCGGAACGGTGATGGCGTGCAGATCGACCACCATAAACAGACAATCGTGCGTATGCTGCAGCTTGACAAAGTTTTGCATCGCGCCGATGTAGTTGCCGAGCGTCAATTGGCCGCTCGGTTGAATGCCGGATAATACCCGTTTCATAATCATGATCCCCGCCTTTCATGAAATTCCCTAAAATTACCTGCTGATTTCCATCGAAATTGTCTGCGATAAAACGCAAAAAAGCCCTCTCCCGCAAGGGACGAGGACCGTGGTGCCACCCTTATTCGCCGTCGTTCCGAATGCAATCGGGACAAACCGGCCTTTCGAATCCGTAACGTGGATCATCCGGACAGACATTCTGCGCGGGAACTTCGATCGGAACCAGACCCCTACGCATCCCTTCTGCCGACTCCGGGACCCATTCCATTCCGGGCATGCGCCGGTTCGCAGCAACCACCGGCTCTCTGCCGCATTCACCCGAATGTACTCTTTCCCATCATCGCGTTACCAATGATTATACCGCTCGGGCCGTCAATGTCAAGGCGACAATGTTCGTTGGTCTTATTTTGGGTACAAGCCGCATACCGTATAGTAGTCGTAATGATTACCAAGAAGAAGGGAGGTACACGATGCCGGCTTTTGTATTCCGATATGGCACACCGTTACTCGCCTTATGCTGCCTGGGGATGGCGATTCTGATCGGGACAACGCGGGATTGGTCGGATTGGTCCGCTTGGTTCGATTGGATCGACGCCCCGCACCTCCAATCGTTCAAAATTTTGTTCGTCAGCATTGTTCTGGAGGCTTTCCCTTTCCTTCTTCTCGGCGTGATCTTCTCCGCGCTGATCCAGGTTTTCGTCTCGGACCGGTTGATCCGCAAGCTGACGCCGCGCCGCCCTGTCGCAGGAGCCGTGTTCGGCGGCTTGCTCGGCATTTTGTTTCCGCTATGCGAATGCGGTATGATTCCGGTCGTGCGCCGGCTCATACGCAAAGGGATGCCGGCCTATATCGGCATCGTCTACCTATTGGCCGGACCGATCGTCAATCCGGTCGTTTACACGTCGACCGTTACCGCTTTCCGGCTTCAGCCGGATATGGCATGGGCGCGTATGGGACTTGGCTTTGCCGTAGCCGTTGTCATCGGTCTGCTGCTTTACCGCTTCGTCCGTACCGATCCTTTGAAAGTTTCGCCGGATGACGCGCCGCATATTCATGAGAGCGGTCATTCCCATCGGCATGACGCCGGCCGGGCGAAGGCACGGCAGGGACGGCTCGGCGCCGTCCTCCACCACGCATCGGAAGAATGCTTCGATATGGGCAAATATTTGATTTTCGGCGCGCTGCTGACCGCCCTTATCCAGACGGCGGTCGGACGCGAAGCGATCGCCGCCATTGCCGGACATTTGTGGCTGTCCTACGCTTTTATGGCCGGTTTCGCTTTTATCCTTTCCATCTGTTCCACTTCCGACGCCTTTATCGCCGCTTCGTTCAACGGCATGTTTCCTCCCGGCGCGCTTCTGGCGTTTCTGGTGTTCGGGCCCATGATCGATTTCAAAAATATGCTCATGCTGCTGTCCGCGTTCCGCTTCAAAATCGTGCTCGTCCTGCTGGCGCTGACGGTTGCGCTCGTGCTGCCCGGCGCCTGGCTCATCGGACGAATCTTCTGGTCGTAACGGCGCATGCTGCGGAAGGAGGCGTTAGGGATACGATGTCGAAACCGATGCGTTCATCGCTGATTCATCATCTCGTTCGTGCGGCGGCTTTTGCCGGCTATGCCTTTTTCATCGTCTATCTGGTGCGGTCCGGTTCGATCGGCCTGTATATCGCTCCCCGTATGGAGATGTACGTCAAGCTGTCGGCGCTCGCGCTGTATGCGGCGGCCTCCTGCCAGGCTTATCAAGCGTTTCGCATCTGGATTGACGGCAGCAAGGAGGCGGATTGCGACTGCGGACATGCGCACGGCCCGTCCCCGTCCGTATGGAAAAACGTTCTGGTTAACGGGTTGTTCGTTTTGCCGGTCGTGCTCGGTTTCCTGATGCCGGATGCGACACTCGGGAGCAGCCTCGCCGATAAAAAAGGGATGGCTTTGGGCGGCGCGGAAATCGCGAACCGCTGGTCGGCCGGCGACGCCGCGCCGCAGCGGCCGGACGGAGACGCCTCCGCGGACGCAACATCTACAGAAGGAATCGATCCGGACAACCTGTTCCCGGCCGATGAATATACGGCGGCTCATGCCGAATACGGGAAGCGGTTGTACAAAATGGAGCGCATCGCGGTGCAAGAGAACCTGTTTATCGAGACGCTGACAACGCTTGATCTGTACCGCCAACGTTTTGTCGGCAAAACGGTGGAAATCCGCGGTTTCGTCTATCGCGAAGAAGGGATGGGAACCGATCGGTTCGCCGTCGGCCGCTTCGCCATGAATTGCTGCTCGGCCGATTCCATGCCTTACGGCCTGCTCACCGAATGGCCGGAAGCGTACCGGCTGCATCCGGATCAGTGGGTGCGCGTCAGCGGCAAGCTGACGACGGCCGATTTCAACGGCGATGAAGTTCTGCTGCTGCAGGCGGAAACGGTCGAAGAAATCGAGGCGCCCGAATCGCCGTATGTCTATCCGAATGCCGGTTTCGATGAAGATTTCGCGGGCTGAACCCTATTCCGATCCGGATGTTCCCAATCGTATATCCCCGAATTTTGCAATGGAATCGAATTTTTTTCCATTTTGTCGAATGGAGTCGCATAAAATCATCCAGCGGGACCATACTAAGGGTACCAAAAGGAGGTGAATACGATGGCTGGACAATCCCGCAGCAGCAACTCTCTTGTTGTACCTCAAGCTAGCGCGGCGCTCGACCAAATGAAATTTGAAGTCGCCCAGGAGCTTGGCATTCAAATCCCGCAGGACGGTTATTACGGGTATATGGCAACCCGTGACACCGGCGCACTCGGCGGCTACATCACCCGCCGTCTTGTACAAATCGCAGAACAGCAACTCGCTGGACAATACCGGTAAGTTTCACCTCCATACATCCATACATTAAAGAAAAATGCTGCCCCAAAGCAGCATTTTTCTTTTTCGCGTTTACCGGAAAGCCGAGCCGGAGCCGTTCGCTTCCCGGTATCCCGGATGCTTCGGCTGAAACCGGAACATCGTGCTCGCCATATTGTAATTCGATTCATACTGGATGCTTGCCGACCATGTTCCGCTGTTCGCGCGGACGGAAAAATCGTATAAAATTTCGCCATGCGTCCAGTTTCTCTTCATCTTCAGCGCTTCGATCGCCATTCTCCTGAACGCTTGAACCTGAGCGGGAGTCATGCCTTTGGGAGCGCTTTCGAGCTCGCCGTTTCGGCTTTCGATCGGGTGATGCCGAATACCGAATTTCCCGACCGTGTTGTTACGGATATGTATCAGTACAGTACCGGCAACCGCATTCGTCAATTCCTCTTCCAGCTGACGAAAAACAAAGTCTACTTGCCGGGCTAGCGGCATCGCATCCGCATCCATCACTTCACCTCCTTGTATTACCCTTAATTTCTTGTTGTTTCCAGTCGCAAGCTTATTATAAGACAATAGTCCCTTATTTTCAACAAAATTTATCATTTTATTAGTTCTTTAGGACCATTAACACTTACGTTTCCCTTGCTCCGCTTCATTGCCGACGGCTGCAATACTTGATCAGCTGCGCGGCGTTGCGCGCCGCCGCTTCCAGATTTTTCTCCGCGTGCCGCAAACATTCCTCCAGCGATACGGGTGACGTTACCGTGGAGAAGCAGCTGACAAAGTAAGGCTGAAGCCGCTCCCAGCCCGTCCCCAGACTTCCGGAAATGAGCAGCGCGGGCTTGCCGGCCGACTGCGCAAGCTTGCCGACATGAAGCGGCAGCTTGCCGAACAGCGTTTGCCCGTCGCTGCGCCCTTCCCCGGTTATAATCCAGTCCGAACGGGCTATGCGGGCGCGCAATCCGACGATCCGTTCCAAAACTTCGGCGCCGGGCACGATCTTTCCGCCGAGCAGCAGCAGGGCAAAACCGAGGCCGCCCGCCGCTCCGGCGCCGGGGAAGTCGCGCAGCCGTTTGCCTGCCGCATCCTCAACCTGATCGGCATACCGGCACATCGCCTGCTCCAGCAGCTCGACCATAGCGGCATCCGCCCCCTTCTGGGGACCGTAAACCCGGGTCGCGCCCTGCTCTCCGAGCAGCGGATTCGCCACATCGGAAGCGATCGTAATCGCGCATTCCGCCAGACGTTTGTCCAGTCCGGACAAGTCGACGCGCGCAAGCTCGGCCAAATCCCGTCCGAAGCCGGCCAGTTCCTCGCCGTCCCGTCCCCAAAATTTCGCCCCGAGCGCGCTCAGCATGCCCATCCCGCCATCGTTCGTCGCACTACCTCCCAATCCGATCACCATCCGCCGGTATCCGCGGTCCAGAACCTGACGCATCGCATCGCCGAGTCCTCTGGTCGTCGCGAGCAGCGGATTGCGTTCGGACGGCTTCACCATCGGCAGCCCGAACAGGCCGGCGGCTTCCATGACCGCGCAAGGTCCGTCTTCGGTCTCGATATGGCCGATGCGGGCGGCGATCGGTTCACCGGACCATCCGGCCGCCGTCAGCTCGACGATCCGCCCCGACGCCCCCGCGACGATCGCCTCCACCGTTCCTTCCCCGCCGTCCGCCATCGGCAGCGCCTCGATATCGGCGTCTTCCAGCTCCGCGCGCAGCGCCCTCCCGATTACGGCGCATACTTCCAATGCCGACATGCTTCCTTTGTACGAATCCGGCGCAAGCACGATTTTCATTCGACCGCCTCCTACAGCTTCCATAATCGTACGGACGCTTTCTTCCGCTTTGACTGCATTATACCAGATTACTTTTGGCGGGAATAAACGTTTTCCGGAACTCGTTTAAAAAAGTGCGTGCATCTGCCGATATATTGGTTATAAAGGCACGGCTATTGCAGGCGGTTCGACCTAAACCATCGGAACTTATGGCCGTTTATACCTATGAAAAGGAGCGTATTCAGATGCAATGGTTCTACTCCTTATCCTTGCGCAAGAAGCTTCTGACGGGCTGCTACGCGATCGCGCTGCTGCTGTCCGCGGCCATGGTGCTGACGACCAGTTTGAGCGGAGGCTCGTTCTGGGCCGCATTGATCGTCGCGCTCGCCCTGCTCTGCGCCGTATACCCGGTTGTTCGCGTGATCGAGCGGGCGATCGGCGGTTCCATCGAAGAGATGACTTCCATTGCGTTCCGCATCTCCAAAGGGGATTTTACGCAGAAAGTCGACATGAACTCCTCGATGGCTTCCTTGGGCGAGCTCGGCCATTCGTTCAACAGCATGATCGACAAGCTGCGCGAAATTTTGAACAACACGATGAATCTGACCCGTCACGTGACAGAGGCGAGCCACAGCATCCACAGCCGCAACCAGGAGTTGAAAACGGTTATGGAACAGGTTGCGGCTTCGGCGGGGGAACTGGCTACCGGGGCTAACGAAATTTCCCGGGACGTCGGCGACATGACCGAATCGATCCGGGAGATCGAAGAGCAGGTCGCCTCCTATGCCGATTCGACACGGGAGATGAATCGCCGTTCCGAGCAGACCTTGCAGCTGGTCGAGCAAGGACGGCAGGCTGTCGATACGCAGGCCGAGGGCATGAAACGAAATGTGGAAGCGACCGCCAAAGTCGCGGAAACGATCGCCGATCTGGCGAAAAATGCAGAAGGTATCTCGGCCATTACGCGGACGATCTCGGATCTGGCCGAACAGACGAATCTGCTGTCGCTGAACGCCTCGATCGAGGCCGCCCGGGCGGGCGAGCATGGCAAAGGCTTTGCGGTAGTCGCTCAGGAGGTGCGCAAGCTTGCCGAGGAATCGAGCACGGCTACCAAAGAAGTGTTCGGGCTTGTCCGCAATATTGACACCGGCATTCAGCAGGCGATCGAACATATGCGGGCCAACGAAGAAATCGTCCGGCTGCAGAACGAGCTGCTGAAGGATTCGGAACGGATTTTTGAAGAAATCGTTCAGAGCATGCGCTTCATATCCGAGCAAATATCCGCATTCGCAGGCCAGAGCGACTCCATGCTGGACAGCGCCCGGCACATTGCCGGCGCCATCCAGAACATATCCGCCATTACACAGCAGGCGGCGGCCGGCACCGAGCAAATGTCTTCCTCGATGAACGAACAGATCGCTTCGCTGCAGAACGTCGTCGAAGATACGAACCGCATGCTCCAGATGGTATCGCAGCTTCAGAGGACCATTCAAATTTTCAAGCTTCAATAAAACGCGGCGCGAGCGGCTTGTCCCCGGGAACAAGCCGCTCGCGCCGTCTTCATGTCCGAATCTTCTATCCGTTATTCCTTTTGTATTCGTACCCGATCGCATCGAGAAAGGCGCGGGCCAGCACCATATGTCCGGCGACCGACGGATGAACGCGATCCCAGGCCAGAACGGCGGGGTATACATGCTCCAGCACGCGGTCGAACGCCGCCTGCGTATCGACGAACAGCGTGCCGTTCCGTTCCGCCACCCGTTTCACGATCCCGCCGTACTGGTCCATTCGCGCGCGCATCGCGTCGCTCTTGTTCGGTTCCAGGTAGAACGGCGTCATCAGAACGATGCCCTTGACGCTGGGAGCGGTCTGCGCCACAAGCCGCTCCAGCGTTTCCTCGTATTCTTCAGGCAGCACATGGATTTCCGGCATCGTCGGCCGGTCGAATTGCCGCCACACATCGTTCGTCCCGATCATCACGGACACCCATTGCGGCTTAAGCTCCAGCACGTCGGTCTGCCACCGCTGCTGCAAATCGCGAACCGTATTGCCGCTAATGCCGGTGTTCGTTACGCGAATGTTCAGCTCCGGATATGCCGATGTCAGGAAAGCCTCGACGAGACTGACATATCCTCTTCCGAGCCCGTCGGATGAGCCTTCGCCAATCGGCCGGCCGCGTCCGCAATCGGTGATGGAATCTCCGATCATGACAAGCCTGTCATTCCGATCCAATTTCATGAGCCGTTTTCCCTCTCCCTTGCCGGCGGGGCTGTCCCCCATGCTGCGGATGGCGAATCAGCGCTCCGCCCTCATCGTATTGGTCAGCGAACCGAGCTTTTCGATCTGGATGGTGACAACGTCGCCGTCTTTCAAGTATACTTGCTTTTCCGGCGGATAGCCAAGCACAACCCCTTCCGGCGTGCCCGTCAGGATAATGTCGCCGGGAACGAGTGTCATATGCTGTGAAATATAGTGGACGATCTCCTTGCAGGAGAAAATCATATCGGACGTGTTGGACTGCTGCCGCACTTCCCCGTTAACGGTGCAGGAGATGGCCAAATTGTTCGGATCGCCCACTTCGTCGGCCGTGACCAGATAAGGTCCGAGCGGAGAGAAGCCGTCGCAGCATTTGCCGAGCAGCCACTGCGGGGTGCGGAACTGCAGATCGCGGGCCGACAAATCGTTGACGCAGCAGTAACCGAACACGTAATCGAGCGCATCGTCCGGCGAATCGATATATTTCGCTTCCTTGCCGATGACGATGACGAGTTCGGCCTCGTAATCGACCTGCTCGCTCACTTTCGGGAGCGCCACCTCGTCGCCGTGACCGCACAGCGTATTGGCGAATTTGTTGAACAGAATCGGATATTGTGGAATCGGCGAGTTCGTCTCTTCCGCATGCTTCCGGTAATTCAGCCCGACGCAAATTATTTTGCCCGGCCGCGTCACGCACGGCGCCAGCCGCAGCGACGCCTCCTCGCGAATGGCTCCGCCCGGCGCGGACAGCGCCTTGTCCACAATGCCGTTCAGCGCCGCGATAGCCGCGCTGCCGCCTTCGATGACGGCATGGACGTCCGCCGGCGCTTCGATTCCGGCGGCCTCGGCAGCGGCCGCAACGTCGACGACGCCTTTGTCCGTCACGACGCCCAGGCGCACGTCCCCATTCTCTTTAAAATTCAACAGCTTCATATTCGCATCTCCTCTCCTATATGGCTCCTTATATATGGCTCCTTACGCGTTCTTGCCGAATACGACGCCGCCGTCGATGTACAGCGGCGAGCCCATCATAAATTTCGATTCGTCGGATGCGAGGAACAGCGCCGCCTTGGCCACATCCTCCGGCCGTCCGAGCTCCCCTGTCAGCTGGCGCCGCTTGATCGAGGCGAACCCTTCCTCGGGATCGGCGTACGACGTGCGCAAATAATGCTCCACGAACGGCGTCAGAATGGTGCCCGGAAGCAGCGCGTTGACCCGGATGCCGTATTCCGCATAGTCGACCTGCATCGACTTGGTCAGCGCGAGCACGGCGCCTTTCGTCGCCGAGTACGACGCCCTGCGGGCGAGGCCGATCTCGGCGATGCAGGACGACATGTTGATGATGTTGCCCGAACGCCGCTCCATCATATGCGGAATGACGTATTTGCACGGCAGATAGACCCCGCGGATATTGACGTTCATCACCTTGTCCCATACGTCCGGCTCGACCTCGTGAATCGCGCCTACGCCGCTGATGCCCGCGTTGTTGAACAGCACGTCGATGCGCCCGAGCCGGCCGATTGCCGTATCGACCATCGCCTTCACCGATGCCGGATCGGTGACGTCCGCCTGAATAAACAGGGCGGAGCCTCCCGCCGCTTCGATTTCCCGGACGGTTTCCTCGCCTTTGGCCGGCTCGAGATCGTTGACGATTACCGTCGCCCCTTCGCCGGCGAACAACAGCGCGCTCGCTTTGCCGATTCCCGAACCCGCTCCGGTGATCAGCACCACTTTGTCTTTCAACCTCATCGTTGCTTGCTCCTCCCCCAATATGGCCCCGCGTCCTTCGCACAGAGCGAGGACCCGGCCCTGCGCTTTTTCCTTCCGTTACAGTCTTTGCCGGGAAGCCGAGATGCGCTTCGCGACCTCCCGCACTTCCGCTTCGGCCTGCTGCTGCTTCCGTTCCCATTCGTGAACGGTCATCGAGCAGCTGACGCCGGCTATGACCCGGCCTTCGCTGTCCACTACCGGAGCGGCAACGCAGCAGAAGCCGAGCACGCCTTCCTGCAAGTCATACGCGACGCCTGCCGCCGCCGCAGCGCGCAGCTCCGCGAACAGCGCGTCCCGGCTCGGAAGCGAATGGGGCGTCACCCGCTGCAGCGGCTCGCCATCCGGGTACAGCGATAGCCACGTTTCCTCCGGCAGCCCGGCCAGCATCGCCTTGCCGAGCGCCGTAGCGTGAGCGGGAAAGCGCATGCCGGGCGAGGAGGCCAGCCGGACGGGCGTATCCGCCTCCTCCTTCGCCAGATAGACGACCTCCCGGCCTTCGAGCTTGCCGAGCTGGAACGTCTCGCCGATCCGCCGCTTCGCCATCCCCGCTTCGCGGTGAAATGCGGCTATATAGTCGTGCTGGCGGAAGTAAGCGCCACCAAACTCCCCCATCGCGGAGCCGAGCGCATACGTATCGTCGGCAAGCTTGTCGACCCAGCGCATCCGCTCCAGCGTCGTCAGCATCGCATACATCGAGCTCTTGTTCACGTTCAGCCGCCGCGACAGCTCCATCAGCTTCCAGCGCGCCGGTTCTGCTGCAATGAGACGAAGCACTTCGTTGGCCCGCAGGACGGCGGGCACCTGGTATTTCTCTGCCAAAGCCCACTTCCTTTTGGTTTAGTATATAAAACCGTTGTTTTGTATAATGCAATCTTATCATACCACGGAAACGCTTACGCGAGCAATACCGTTCATACGGATAGCCGAGATTAGCTGGGCCTGGATTACCGGGATTGCAGGGATTGTCGGGGATTGCAGGGGATTACCGGGATTACCGGGATTACCGGGATTACCGGGATTACCGGGATTACCGGGATTACCGGGATTACCGGGATTGCAGGGATTGCAGGGATTGTCAGGGATTGCAGGGATTGTCAGGGATTGCAGGGATTGCAGGGGTTGCCGAGATAGCCGGGGCTGCCGCCTTCTCCTTCCGCCGCAGCATGAGCCGGAACCCAATTGACTGTAAGCGAGCATTATGCCGTCTCATTTAACTGTCATTAACCTTTTCCTTGGCGTTCCCTTCCAACCGCTCGAACTGTGCTACAATGAGGCTGAATCATTGCCGCTTCAAGAAACGCTCGGCATGTTCCGGGGAAGGCGGCGCTGTTGCCTACGTTTTCGCACAACGATAAATGTCAGTCAAGCCCGCCCAAAGATCCGAACGCCCCGGGCAACAGGACGGATGCGGCCCGTCCGGCAAAGGAGGCGAATAGAGCTTGAAATTATCCGTCTTTACGGTGGCGGTTCCCGACATGACGCCGGAGCAGCTGTGCTCGGCGGCCGAGGCGGCGGGTATCGTCGGCATCGAATGGAGATGCAAGGAAACGCCCGAGCATGTGCGGAAGGAAGCGCCCTCGTTCTGGGGCAATAACCGCTGCACGATCGATCCACGGGCGTCGGAGGAAAAACTGGCGTCCCTGGCGCAAACGGTGCGCGCAACGGGCAGACGGTCGCTTGCGCTGGCCCCTTACTTGTCCTGCGGCGACCTGGAGGGTACCGAGCGCATGTTTCGCATCGCCCGTTCGCTTGGGGCCTCTCTTGTGCGCGTCGGCGTCCCGGGCTACGACGGCAGCCGCGATTTCGGCAGCCTGTTCGCCGAGGCGTCCGCTTATTTGGCCGAAGTGGAAGCGCTCGCAGGCGACTATGGGGTGAAGGCGCTCGTGGAGACGCATCACCGGACGATTGCGCCCAGCGCCTCGCTCGCCCACCGTCTCGTATCGCGTTTCGATCCGGACAAAGTAGGCGTGCTGTACGATCCCGGCAACATGGTGTACGAAGGATTCGAAAATTACCGGATGGGGTTTGAGCTGCTCGGCCCGTATCTGGCGCATGTCCATGTCAAAAATGCCGGATGGTCGCCCGCCCGCGGCGGGAGCGGCGCGCATCCGAACTTGCCCCAGGCCGAAGGGAGCGGCGGACCGGAAGCCGAGCCGTTGTCTCCGGTCGAGTGGACTTGCGGATGGCGGCCGATCGCGAGCGGCATCGTGCCGTGGCGGCAGGTGCTCGCCGATCTCAAGGCCGTCGGCTACGACGGCTGGCTCGGTCTGGAAGATTTCAGCGGAGCTTACGGCTCCGCGGATATGCTGCGCGTATATGCGGCGCAAATGAACGAATGGCAGGGAGATGGAACGAATGGATAACGTACGGTTCGGAATTGTAGGAATCGGCAATATGGGGGCGAGCCATGCGAAGCATTTGCTGGCCGGCGCCGTCAACGGCGCGACGCTTGCGGCCGTTTGCGACGGCATGCCGGAAAAACGGCAGTGGGCGGAAGCCCATCTGCCCGGCGTTCCCTTTTTTGAAACGTCGGAGCAGATGTACGAATCCGGACTCGTGGACGCGGTCATAATCGCGACGCCGCATTATGATCATCCGCCGGAAGCCCGCAAAGCGTTCGCCGCCGGCCTGCACGTCCTGATCGAGAAGCCGGCGGGCGTCTATACGAAGCAGGTTCGCCAGATGAACGAAGCCGCCGCGGCGAGCGGCCGCAAATTCGGCATCGTCTACAACCAGCGCATGAATCCGCTGTACGTGAAGCTGCGCGAATTGATCGCAAGCGGCGAGCTGGGCGAAATCCGCCGCACGAACTGGATCATCACGAACTGGTACCGTTCGCAGGCGTATTACGATTCCGGCTCCTGGCGCGCGACCTGGGCCGGAGAAGGCGGCGGCGTGCTAATCAACCAATGTCCGCATCAGCTGGATCTGTGGCAGTGGACGATCGGCATGATGCCGTCGCGAATCCGGGCGTTCTGCCATTTCGGCAAGCATCGCGACATCGAGGTGGAGGACGACGTCACCGCTTACGTCGAGTACCCGAACGGCGCGACCGGCGTATTCGTGACGACGACCGGCGAAGCGCCGGGCACGAACCGGTTCGAGGTCAGCGGCGACCGCGGCAAAATCGTCGTCGAGAACGGCAACATGCAGTTTTGGCGGCTGCGCGAGTCGGAACGGGAGTTCAACAAGCGCAACCGAGTCCCTTTCGCCGCTCCGGAATGCTGGAAAGTGGAGCTTCCGCCGTTCGGCCGCAGCCCCGAACATGTCGGGATCATGCAAAATTTCACCGACGCCATCCGGCACGGCACGCCGCTTGTCGCTCCAGGCGAAGAAGGAATACGCGGTCTTTCCATTTCCAATGCGATGCATCTGTCTACCTGGCTCGACGATTGGGTCGACCTGCCTTTTGACGAAGATTTGTACGAGCGCGAGCTGAACCGGCGGATCGCAGGCTCCCGGCATTCCAAGAGAGCCGAACTGCAGAGCGCGGCCCCTGTCGATTTGTCCGGCACGCATTAACCCGCAAATGAAAGGACGTGAGCTTCCGATGTCAGCATCATCCTCTCCCGAACCTACCTTCGGCAAGAAGGACGGCATGACCTACGCGCCGAAAGCCGCCAAGCCGGAGCCCGTATGCGGGCCGGGCGAATTCGTTTTCGCCGCTGCGGCGCTTGACCACGGCCATATTTACGGCCAGACCAACGGCCTGCTTGAGGCTGGCGGAACGCTGAAATGGGTGTACGATCCCGACCCGGACAAGGTGAAGGCGTTCTGCCGCACCTTTCCGCAAGCGAAGGCGGCGCCGTCGCTGGAAACGATTCTGAACGATCCCGAAGTCCGGCTCGTCGCCGCGGCCGCCATTCCTTCCGAACGGTGCGCGCTCGGCTTGAGGGTCATGGACAGCGGCAAAGATTATTTTACCGACAAGACGCCTTTCACCACGCTGGAGCAGCTGGCCGCCGCCCGCCGCAAAGCCGCCGAAACGGGGCGCAAATATATGGTGTACTACAGCGAGCGTCTCCATGTCGAAAGCGCGATCTATGCCGGCCGTTTAATTGATGAAGGAGCGATCGGGCGCGTCGTCCAGGTGCTGGGCACCGGACCGCATCGGCTTGGCAAGAACCGCCCGGACTGGTTTTTCCGCAAAGAACAATACGGCGGCATCCTGTGCGACATCGGCAGCCATCAGATCGAGCAGTTTCTTTATTATACGGGCTGCAAGGATGCGCGCGTGGCCTCGAGCAAGGTCGGGAACTACCGCAATCCGCAGCATCCGGAACTGGAGGATTTCGGCGATGCGACGCTGATCGGCGACAACGGCGCAACCGGATATTTCCGCGTCGACTGGCTGACGCCCGACGGGCTCGGCACCTGGGGCGACGGACGGACGATCATTCTCGGGACGGACGGCTATATCGAGCTGCGTAAATATATCGATGTCGCCCGCGAGAAGTCCGGCGACCATGTATACCTGGTCAATCACGAGGGCGAGTATCATTTCAACGTCAGCGGACAAATCGGATACCCGTTTTTCGGCGAACTCATTCTCGACTGCCTGAACCGGACGGAACATGCGATGACCCAGGAGCATGCGTTCAAAGCGGCGGAACTATGTCTGATCGCGCAGCGGGACGCGGAACGGGTGCAATAACGGTAAGCGGCATGGTACAATCGCCTTACGAAGAAACGTTTCCGTGCCGTTAGCCGGCACGGAAGACGAAGATACGCCGGAGGTGAGGGCCGATGGCCGTGCCGCAATGGGATCGGCCGATCGATTTCGTTTACCGCCACGCAGCGCCGATGGAAGGAATCCACTTCCATTCCCATGCCATGTACGAGCTGTATTATTTTCATCAGGGGCAATGCAATTATTTGATCGGGGACAAGCTGTTCTCGCTTTCGCCCGGCGATCTTATCCTGATGCACGGGATGACTCTTCACTGCCCGAATCCTTCCCCGCACGCGCCGTATGTGCGGACCATGTTCCATTTCGATCCGGCGTACGTTCAGCGGATTTTACAGCCCGAGCTGGCGCGGGCGCTGCTTGCGCCGTTCGAGCGGCTGCGCAATTATCGCATTCGGCTGAATCCGGATCAGCGGAAGGAAGCGGAGCGGATGTTCGCGGAGATGGACGGGCTGTACGCCGCCGGCGACGGCGGGCCGGATTATAAGTACGAGCGGTTCGTCATGCGTTTTATCGAGCTGCTGTATATGGTGAAAGGCTGGTGCGCCTCTCCGGAAGGCGCCCATGCCCCGGCTTCCGAACGGGAGAAGCATGTGCAGCGGGTCATTACGTTTCTGGAAGAGCACTATGCCGAGCATTTGACGCTGGAGGCGATAGCCGAATCGCTCCATCTGACAAAGCCGTATTTGTCCAACATGTTCAAGAGCGTAACCGGTACGACCGTATTCAAATATTTGTACAACCGGCGCATTAATCAGGCCAAAATTTACTTCCGCCTCGAGCCCCATCGTTCGGTGACGGATATTTGCCATGCGGTCGGGTTTCAGCATTTGCCGCATTTTAGCCGAATGTTCAAGGCGGCGGTCGGCACGACGCCCGAAGCGTACCGCAGACGGATGGCCCAGGCGGCGTCCCGGTCCTAGACGGCCGGCGGACCGGGGCGGGCGCTGCCGTACCGCGCGCTGCCGTACTGCGCGCAGGCCCGGCTTTCGGGCTATACCTGCAAACCGACGCCGCCGGTGAAAGCCGAAGGCGGTGAATACTGCAAAAGTGCAGGATTTTTGCCCCTGACGGATACTTTTGGCTCACATTCCTGCAAAAGTACAGGATTTTTTATCCATTTCCGTCTCACATACCGTTTGGAGGTCGAAAATATTGCATTATCGCAGGAATTTGAGCGTTCAGGCTGTCAATAGCGGAAAAAAACTGCACTTTTGCAGGATTGGTTGATTTAACACGAATGAAAACAGCAGCGAACAGGTGCTAAGGCCAAACGGCTAAGGCTAAACGGCAGCGAGCAGGTGCTAGGGCTAAACAGTATCGACAGTTGTCAGGGCTAAACGGTAGCGAACAGGTGTCGGTTGCAATCGGGCGGCTCAATACCGTCGCGCAGCACGCCCCGGGACAACCTCTCATGCCCGTTGTGCAGCACGCCCCAGAGGAACTTGTCGCACCCGCCGCGCTCCCTCTTCATCGTTCCCTCCGTACCGCGCCGTTACAACCGGCAAAGTTGTCTGGCGTTTTCGTACAGCACCTTGTGCCTAGTTTACGGGCTCATCCGCCAAAAGGCCAGCGGGTCGAAATCCCATGCAGATAGTCGCTCGAATGCGGCAGCATGTTGTCGGTGCCGTCCATGGTGTCGACCTCGGCGTCGTCCATCGCGACCACAGCGCCGCCCATGGCGTCGACCTCGGCATCGTCCATGGCGCCGACCACAGCATCGCCCATAGCGCCGTCCATAGCGTCGACCTCGCGTCGCCCATGGTGTCGACCTCGGCATCGTCCATAGCATCGGCCATAGCGTCGCCCATGGCGTCGACCTCGCGTCGACCTCGCGTCATCCATGGCGTCGTCCATCGCGACCACAGCGCCGCCCATGGTGTCGACCTCGGCATCGTCCATAGCATCGGCCATAGCGTCGCCCATGGCGTCGACCTCGCGTCGACCTCGCGTCGTCCATGGCGTCGGCCATCGCGACCATAGCGCCGTCCATGGCGTCGACCTCGCGTCGGCCATCGCGACCACAGCATCGCCCATGGTGTCGACCTCGGCATCGTCCATAGCATCGGCCATAGCGTCGCCCATGGCGTCGACCTCGCGTCGACCTCGCGTCGTCCATGGCGTCGCCCATCGCGACCACAGCGTCGCCCATAGCGCCGTCCATGGCGTCGTCCTCGGCGTCGTCCATCGCGACCATAGCGTCGACCATAGCGTCGACCTCGGCATCGTCCATGGCGCCGACCACAGCATCGCCCATAGCGCCGTCCCTGGCGTCGACCTCGGCATCGTCCATGGCTACCGCAGCATCGTCCATGGCGACCTCAGCGTCGGCCCTATTGAGCAGGTCGACCGGATGTTGCAGATTGTCCGGCTCCTCCACCGGCTGCGTCGACAAGCAACAGTGCTCGCAGATGTATTGGCTCAGCAACTGCTCAAGCCAAGGCGCCTGGGTGCGCAGCGCCTTGGCTGAGCCACGCTATGCCGCCTTCAACAAGCACGGCCTTGAGCCGGGGAAACTTCCCGAATATCCCACCGCACGCTTTGCTCACAAGATGGTCCGCGCACATCTGGGACTGCCCCTTCGATTATTATGCTATTCGCCGGTAATGCCCGTCTTATCGATACTTTCCACAAACCACCGTTGAACGATCAAATAGAGGATCGCTAGCGGAATAATGGAAAGAAGAGTCCCCGCAAAAGCTTTGGCTTCCGTGAAATTCAGGTTCGGATTTTTGCTGAAATCGCCCCCTCCGCCGGCATTCACCGCCGCGCCGAAAGTATCCTGCAAATCTCCCAGCAGCATCGGAACCGTTTGGATTTTCCCGTCCAAATAAAAAGAGGTTAAGAACGTTTCGTTCCAATAGATCGAAAAGCCGTACACGCCTGTAATAATAAAAGCCGGTCCGGCCATCGGAAGCGCAATGTTCCAGAACGTTCGGAAGGCGCCCGCTCCATCGATAAATGCGGCTTCTTCCAACGCTTTCGGAATCATTCTGAAAAATTGATAGAAAATGAGAATAAAAAGCGCCGCCTGCTCTCCTTGGCCGGTTAAAGCCGGTACGACCAACGCCCCGAGATTGCCTTTCAGCCCCATCTCCGTAAAAATTTGAAATCTCGGTATGAAAAACAGCGTCTTCGGAACGATGTAGGTAAACAGAAGCAGCGCAAACACGATTACTTTGCCTCTGAATGCGAAGCGTGCCAAACCGTACCCGATCAGCGCCGAAGACAGGATGACGCTTACGGTGGAAGCGCCCGCTACCAAAGCGGTCGTAACGAAAGCGCCCGGCAGCTTTAGCGCCCTCCATGTCGTTTCGAAGTTAAACGTATACAGAGCGGTTGGCAGCCATTCGACGGTGTTGTCCACCAGATCCAGGTTGGACATGAAGCTTACGGACAACATGTAGAGCAACGGGTACAAAAAAACAAATCCGAATACCGTCAGCACCGCATAGGTTGCGGCTTTGTAAACGAGACCGTCGCTGATTTGCATTCCGAAAAACGCTTTTCTTACTGTCGGCATAAGGAGTATGATTCGATGTTTGATGCGTAAATACGTGCCCGTCAAATCGGTCACCTCCCTTTCGAGCTTCTGCTGCGAGTCGCATAATAGAGAATCGCGATCAGCAGGATCTGTACGGCGGAATAAAGGATGGCAAGCGCGGAAGCGTAGCCTTCGCGCCGGGAACCGTCATACTTGGACTCCATAATGATCGTATTGATCGGGTTCGCTTCGAAATTGGCCAGAAAAACGACCACATAAACGACGCATACGCTGACCAGCGGGTAAATCATCGGCAAGGTAATTTTCCAGAAAGAAGTCCATGGCGATGCTCCGTCGATCGACGCCGCCTCGTACATATCTTTGCTGATTTTCTGAAGCGCAGCCAAAAAAATCAAAATCGGTACGGCACTGTACCATAACAATTGAACGATCAGTTCGAAGAGGTCGACGATCAGCATCACCGCATGGCTGGAAGGAATGATCATCAAGAGCGTCTCCAGAATAAAACGGTTTGCCGCGATCGACATCCCGCCGTACGTGCTCATGTTGTCCATCAATTCGCCGTTTAAAATCAGGATCGGCAAAAAGAACAGTAGACGATAAAGCGATGTTCCTTTTATTTTCCGATTGAGCAAGAGCGCAATGATGACCGACAAAGCGATAATGACCGGAACGTACAACAGCGTGCTGACAAAGAAATTTTGAGCTTCGATGACAAAGTCGATCTCTTCCAGCAAAATTCTGCTGTAATTGTCCATGCCGACCCATTTGTATCTCCAGCCGGTCTTGAGCCCGAAAGAAACATTATGAAAGCTCATGAACACGGTCCTGTACAACGGATAGGCGACAAATGCCAGGAAACCGATAATCCAGGGGCTGATGAAGAGCAAGCCGGTCAAGCCTTGTTTGCTTTTTATGCTCAAGCGGCGTTTTGCGGGCTTAACCTTTCCCGTTTGCACTTTGGCTTCGGCGGAAACAGTTGTCATAGAATCTCAAACCCTTTTGATTTAATTTTCACATCTTCATACATATAATCCGAGCCGTTGTAATTCATAATGATTTTCCTTCCGTTGTCGTATTCGACCAGGACCACTCCGGCATCCAGTATCGTATGATCGATCATTTCGCGGCCCGCTACTTCCTTTAACGCGCGATTTACGGTGGAGTAGTAAAAATCGATCCGATCCTCCAAATATTCGAGCTCCGAAGTATAGACATCGTTGGATGCGGTTCGTTTGATGTCGTATGTCGACTCGCCTGTCAGGACGAACGACGGATAAATGCCGAACTCTATCAACCTGAGCGCCGCATCGGCATCATTGGACGAAAAATTCATATACGAAGAATACATGTCCGTATAACCGCTTAAAACGAGCGGCACCAGCGGAATCGTCGCATCGATGAACAGCAGCTCGGAGGAAGCGACCGGCGCGTCGTAATATTCGCTGACATATTTGTAGAGATACGCATCAGGCTGATAAAGGCCGGTTTGAATGCCGTTATCGTTCAGAAGCTGCAGGAGATGCTCCACATATGCCATTCCCTCATTGGAATAACCGATCGTTCCATGATCGTAATGGGTAAACAGGCTTGTCCCGAAGCCGTCCAATGCCAGCGATCCGATGTCGTATTTTTGGAAAGCGGCCAGGTCTTTTTCCGCCAGCACTTCGAAATATTTGGGATTATTCAAGTAGTTGTACAACGATTTATTTTCATTCAGGACACTTGCATCTTTTCGGTTCAACTTGCTCGCTGTATATCTCGTTTTTTCGTAATAAGATCTGGCATAGTCGACATAATAGCTAAACTTGATACCTTTGGATGCGAAATATTCCGTCGTCTCCTGAAAAGCGGGGCTTCCGCCGAGATGTTTCATCACTTTGAAACGATAGGACCGGTCTTCTTTCACGAATGTTTTAAATGAAACATTCAAACGATCGTATCCTTTGTCCGCCAATGTCCCGACAATTTCTTGCGCCTGCTTGTACGTGGTCGCCGGTACATCTTCAAGCCCCAACGTTCCCATCGTAATTTCGTTATTGATAAAGTCGATTTTCATCGGAATCTTGTCGTGAGTATTGTCCGCTTTCTTTGCCAAGCCGTCCTTCTTGACCAGAAAATCCCGGAAACCTTTCGCCACCCCGACATAATTGGCTTGCTTGCCGTTCAAAAAAACGTAGCGCTGGACAAGGTCAAATCGATTGGGTTGCTCCTGAAATCCCAAGATGTGCTGATCTTCTTTCACCCTGCTTTGGAACTGGGCATAGGCCGTCCGATAGTTGTAAGTGAAGTACGATTGATAATAGTTCGTTTGCAAATTTTTCGACACATAATTATAAGTCGCGTAACTGGCGCCGTTCTCCGCGATAACGAGCACGCCGGCACGATCCGCATCGTGAATCATCCCGTAAATCGGCAAAGATACCCTTTCCAGCGGTTTGACGGCAATTCGGCGGGGATTGAGCTCAACCGTATTTTCATATCCCGGATCCTGACCATATACGGGGGCCGAGTATCCGGTGGCATACTTCGGTGTTTCATTCAAGTTCACCATTGCGCCGGAACCGTCAGGAATCACGATATATCCGTCTTCCTTGGACGCCGCGCTCCCGAAGAACGGGAACACAATAATCTCGCTTAATGAAATGTCGTCGTTACCCGGCTTCCACAACTTGGGATTATATTCCTGAATGCTTTCACGCGGGATATGAACGATGACGTCTCCCTGCCGCAGCGTGACGGCCATATCGAATTTGATCTGCGCCTTCGTAAAATCAATCGTTACGGTAAAGCCGTCGTCTCTCAATCGGAATGTCTTTTCCGCCTTATCGCCCAGAATCGTCCTTCGCCCGGGCGTAAATTTGTCGTACGTCATGATCGATATGCCGGATTTGATATAAGCGATCATATCTGCGCTGTATCCGGCCTCTTGCATGTCCGTACCGACGTCATAGGAAAACCAGACATATCCGCTGCATTTGTCTTTGACGGCAATGGCAACGCTCTCTTCCTCGAGATAAAGCTCAAGCTGCTCATTATCGGCCACCTTTTTGAAGGTATCCGGAACGGACGCTTCGGCGGCATGGGCGGCGCATGTTTTCGTCCCGTCGTTCACCGCAATGTCCTCGTAGTTGCTTTGCGCTACAGCCAATCCATATTTTACATCCTGACGATTACCCAACAAACAGCTGACGCCGAATATGGCCAAGATGAGAAATACGATTCCGTATTTCCATATTTTCACTACCATCTTTTGCTCGCCTCCGCAAACACGTCATGCACGAATCCAAGCAGCTGGCTGCCTATCGAATAAAAGACAAACAGGAACAATCCGATAATGAGCATCGTAAAGACGCTTCTAAAAATGACGCTCACGGTTTCGCCAACTTCATAATTATGGATGTCCTTGATCATGAAAAACATTAAAAATGCGACCCAGATCGTCATCGCCTGAACCGGCAAATGGTAAAATACCGACTGCTCTAACGTTAACCCGTTGCTGAGCAGGACGAGCGGCGGCAAGATCACAAGTACCGGACTCAAGGAGTAAGCGGTAGCGTTGTAGACATCCCTGAATTTCCCTTCTCCGTCAGCGATCGAGCAAATCAGGTAATTGGACAGCACCCATAAGACGGCAAGGCCGACCATACTTGCCAATTCATACACGACGTACCCTTGCTTCTGTACGAACAACGGGCTGGCATATTCGTAATGTACGATCAACAGCATGACGATCAGCAGATAGATAACGGTAGATGATACCCTCGACACCCGGTTTTCGTACTGGATTTGATAATATCCCTCCAGCGGCTGCTTTAAGAAAGTAAAAACATACAGCAAATCGTCCACGATTTTAATTGTTCTGACGCTCCTGAACGCACCGGATATTTTCGGGCCGTATCCGTACTTTCGGTTCAAATATTTATGGACATAATGAGCGAGCAAAACGGCGAGGAAGACGATAAATACGATGTTCAAGTGGTTTTGCAGCCAGGATTGGCGAATTTCCCAGAAAGCTTCCGATACGCCCGGGTTATATTTGGCATACCGGTATTCTTCCATGGCAGCGGCAGCATCTCCATCCCGGAAATAGGCGTCGCCCAAACCGATACGGGCTTTGTCAAAAAGCGAGTTATACTTGAGCGTGTACTTCCAAAGCTCCTTACTCTTTTGATAATCACCGTCTTGATAGGCATCCATCGCTTGGTGAACGGCATCGGCGAACTCTGTCGAGCGGTAGGTTTGAATGATTTTCGTTCCCTGATCGACGACGATCAGTTCGTCCGCAGAATTGGACGCCATGCTTACAGGCCGGTTCAGCAGGCCCAGCCGGCTGGAGTTGAAGTCTTTTCCCCCGAACAGGAACAACAAATTACCATACGAGTCATACTCGAAAATCCAACCGTCCGCACTGACGGCGAACACGTTGTTATGATTGCCGATCCATACGCTTTCCATGGAAAAGGTTCCGACCATTCGATCGGGGAAATAGTTCGTTCCCGACACGTTAAATTTCTTGATCGGATTGGTTTCGACGGATGAGGTAACCGTATAAATAAACCCTTTCTTATCGATTGCAAGATTGCTGGGAACATCGGAAAATACTTTCTGCACTTTCTCTTCCTGCACTTTTGTGAGAAAAAGAGAGCGCAATTGGTCCAGCAAAGGGACTTTTAACGGATTGGCGCCGAAGAATGTCATAAATTCTCCGTCTCGGTTCAGCATAATTAAACCGTTTACGGAACCGGTGCTTCGCACATAAATGTTGCCCCTCACATCTACCGCAACATGCGTCGGAGCGAACTCATAGCCTTCCGCGAAAATCGGCGAGTCCGGTTTGCCGATCTCTTGCACCAGTGTATGAGAGAGTTTGTCGAAAATCATAATTTTATTTGCCGACGTATCGACAACATAGATGTATTGGTCGGTTACAAACGTGCTTTTGATAGCGGAGAACTTATTGCTGGCGAGCTCTTTATAAAAACGAAAATTTCCGTCCAAGATCAAAATTTTGTTTAACGCGCTGTCCGTAATATAGACATAGTCCTGATCGTCGACAAATACGTGCTCCGGCATCTCCAGCCTTTGGCCGTTAATTACGCTGATTTGCGCGCCCGGCGTATAAGCGGCTTGCGTCTTGATCGTATAGCCTTCGCTGTCGCTGGTATAGGTGTAGTAAGGGGCATCAGCAGCCGCATACGCATGCGGCATAACGAAATAAACCAGCACGACTGCCGCAAAAAAATTCAGCACACCTTGTAGTTTTCTCATACTTACTTGATCCCCGTATGCGCCATGGAAGCCATGACTTTATTTTGTAAAATAACAAATAGTATCAGATTCGGGACAAACATGACCAAGCCGGCCACAGCCGACAATCCCGCTCCGGCCACGATATTGCCGGATTGGGCGACCAGGGTGTTCATGTAAAACGGAAGGGTTCTTAACGACTCGTCATCCATAAAGATCGACGAGCCTTCGACATTGCCCCAGCTTGCCTGAAACGTCAATATGGCTACCGTAACAAGGGCAGGCTTGACAAGCGGCAGCATCACGTTCCAATACACCCGCCAATTGCCCGCCCCGTCCATCTTCGAAGCCTCGATCAGATCGTCCGGAATTTGATCCATAAACTGCTTGATCAAAAAAATGCCGATCGGCATGGCCAGCATCGGAATGATGTGTGCGAGATACGTGTTGAATATGCCCAAATTTTTAATAATTAGAAACCGCGGAATGGCAACGGCTATCGGAACGAACATCAGCGCCAGCGTATTGATTTTATTAAAAGTGTATTTTCCTTTGAAATGCAGCTTCGACAATGCGTAAGCCGCCGCAGAGCTGACGAGCAAAGTCAGCAAAATGACGATCGTCGTCGTGAACAAACTGTTAAACACGTATCGCGAAGCCGGAATTCCCGATTCCGCGGAAAAATGAAATAACAGACGAAAATTTTCAAGCGTTGGGCTGTTCACGAAGAACGTCGGCGGATACGCAAACAGTTCCGTGAACGGCTTGAACGCATGATTGACGATAAACACGATCGGAAGGGCCATAAAAACGGACATAACCGTTAAAACCAGATGGAAACTTAATTGATCCCTATGCAATTTGTCGGGGTTAATTTTGATCAACTCTTCTCACCACGCTAAAGGAAATAATGGAAACTACTTATGGTCTCCGAATAATTTGTAGCTGATCTTGTTAAACAGAATCACGATAAACAACAGAACGACGGTGACCGCGGAGGCGTATCCCATTTCATAACGGACGAATCCGAAGTCGTTCGCATGATCGACAATGAGCCAGCCGGCATACTGCGGAGGAGGCGACCCTCCGCTGAGTGTCGCCGCAATGCCGGATGCGTTGAACGTACCGATGATGGCCATAACCGCGCCGAACAACATTTGAGGCTTCATCGACGGAATAGTGATATAAAAAATTTCTTGCCAGCGATTTTGAATTCCGTCGATATAAGCCGCTTCATACAACGTTCTGTCGATATTCAGCAAGCCTGCCAGCATGGCCAGAAATCCTACGCCCATACTTCCCCACAGTCCGATAAAAATCATGATCGGCACCAGCAAATCCGGCGACTTTAACCACTGCAGCGGCTCCTGAATGATGTTCATGTTCAGAAGCCAATAGTTTAAATAGCCTGCACGGTCTCCGCTGAACAGCACCCTCCATACGACCGCCATCATGACGGGGCCGGTCACGGAAGGAGAATAAATGATGACGGTATAGATCGTTCTGATGTTGTGGGGCACTTGCGAAAGCATCCAGGCGAGCAAAAACGCGAGTATATACCCGATAGGCCCTACGATAACGGCATATAGCAAAGTATTGGACACCGCATGCTGTAAAAACACCGTATCGCCTGTAAATAGATCGATGTAATTTTGAAATCCGACGAACTTTGGAAATTCGACAGTATTAAAGTAAGTAAAAGACAACGCGATAGCGACAGCCACCGGCAAAACAATCAATAGCGAAAACAATACGGCATATGGCAAAATGAACAGATAAGGAGACTCCGCCCATCGGGCAAGGCTTTGCTTCAGTTGGCGTTGGCGCTGCACCCTTACGTTTGCCTCGACGCTACTTTCCATTGGTTCTCACCCAGTTCTCTACATTTTCGAGCATTGGAACAACGTAAGGTTTGATCATGTTGCCGTTCTCGATATAACCAAACTCGTTCAGTTTCCGTTCCAATTCCCTGTTGATGATTTTTACGGCATTGTCGATTGCAATTCGCGGGTTTTGCTTGTCAAATACGACCTGGTTCCACGCATTGCTGATTTCGCGCTCCAACACATAGTCCCCGGGCACTTTTCCGGTTGCCTGGATCCACTTCCATTGCTCCAGAATGACGTCCTTGGAGTCGGAAGGCCATGCGCTGTTTTCGAACCCTTCCAGGTTTGCCGTCATATACAGAAACTTGTCTCCCAATGTTGCCTGAATATTGTACGAAAACGCACTTTGCGTCTCGGCGCTTGCCCACCACTTGATGAACTCCCAGGCCGCTTCCTTTTTGTCGCTGTTTTTGAATATGATGCTTGCGCTGCCGTATGTAGGATCCCAGCGCTCAATGATTCCGGCTTTATTTTTGACGCCCGGGATCGGGAGAATCCCCCATTGCCCGGCCAGCTCCGGCGCGGCATGCTTTAATTGAATGTAAGTGTTGGCGTCGCCGATTCCAACCGGCGTTTTCCCGTTCCGAAAGCTTTGAAAAAACTCGGAGGTCGTAACCGGAACGTTGTAAACGGTAAAGAGGTCGGTCATAAATTCGAACGCCTGGTACGCGCCGTCTTTATGGATGACGGTTTTGGTTCCCGTCTCATCGTACAGCTGTCCGCCGAATTGATAGATGAACGGTGTCGTCACGTCGAATCCTTTGTACGCATTGTCGGAACCGAGCGGCGTATAGAAATTCATGTCATATTTTTGCAGCATCGGAACGAGACTGACGACATCGTCCCACGTCTCGGGCGGTTCTTCTCCCAGGAAATCCAAAATATCTTTGCGGTAAAATAACATTTTGACGTCTTGTGTTTCCGGGAAAGCGTACACGCCCTCGTCATAAATAAACGGTATAAACGCCCCGGGATGGTATTGTTCCGCCAATTCGTAGAATCCGTCGTACGTTCTCAAATTTTCGATGATCCCTCTGAGCGCCAGTTCGAAAGGTCTGCCGTGACTGACGCCCAAAGCCGCGTCCGGCGTGCTGTCTGCCGCATTCGACAACACGATTTTGTTTTCGTCCGGCAAGATGGACAGGTTGATTTTGATGCCTGTTTCAGGCGTAAACTCCTCATCGATCATCCGCTGAATGATTTCCACATATAATCTGGATTGATTCACCCATATCTCGACCGTATCATCGTCAATTTCCGCAGCCTGGACATATCTGGGGTTGGCAAAGGTATAAAAGAATGCTTTCGTGTTTTCGACCGTCCTTGTAAGCAGATTGGCTTTTGGCGCCGGCAGTTCGCCGCCGTTGTGAACGTAGATTTTGTCCAGGTGAAGCGGATTGTAAACGAGCATCGGGAGTACGGACTTTATTTTTCCGTATGCGGAAGACGGGCCTTCATTGAACTTGGTCATATAATGCGGCAATTGTTCCGGGTCTTGAATAAATTCGCGTATCAATTGTTCGGCGATTTCAAGCTCCGTAATGACGGGCAAATCGTCGCTTTGAGTCTGCGCAATCAAGGCAAGCTTTTGCTCCTCGATTTTAGCCGCGATCCCTTGCAAATAAGCGGCGATCTCGGGGATATAGGTTTCAATTTTCCACGTCCGTTCCTTGTCGATCAGGCCGCCTGTCAAGCGATTCACATGTTGAGCGGTAATATCGATAGCCTCCAAGGTTCTAAGCAGTTCGTGATAGATCTCCCTGATTTTGGCGTTATCAATCGACAGCGTAAGCGTATGTTCGCCTTTATGTAAATAAATTTGGTAAGGGACCCTGTTTTCATCCTGAAGCGTTTCGTTTTTCCAGCCGCTGGAATAGTGGAATGCGTAATGTTCCAGCTCTTTGAACGGGACTTCCCCGTCAATTTCGATTCTCCTGTTCGTCGGCATCCCGTTGTTGGTATCCTGGGAGTATTTAAACGTCAATTCATAGTATCCGCTTTCTTCCACCGTAAACGGATAGGACACCCGGTCCCCGCTTTCCCCGAACGAATAGCCGTCCAGTACGTTCATGACCCGGTGTTTATATGCATAGGGTGTCACTTGCGGATCTCTGACATATTTGGCGCGAATGCTTTGCCTGCTTTTAAGCGAGACTTGTTCGGCTTCGATCGTTATCACCTTGTTCGAACCGTTTTTCGAATCTTCAAGGTTTGCGCCTTCAAGGGCTGCGCGATATTCATTATAGGTCACGGCAGAAGGTTGCGTATTTTTCAGCTCGATTTTTCCGACCAAAATATAACCTTCGTTCAGCGTGATGCGGACCGAATTTTTCCCTTTATGCAATAAGAATTTCAACGGTTCGGTAAAAAAATAATTGGGATCGGCCAAACCTTCGCTTCTCCATCTGGTCATAATGGCCGACTTCGGCGTCAATTCATCGCCGAAACGGTCAACCTTGCGGCTGCCGTCGTTCACCTTCCAGTCGATTGCAAGATTTAATTTGTTCATTTCGTTAAATTGATATTTGCCGTTAATTTCAACGTCAAGTTCCGGGTTTAAAGCTGTTTTGTCCAACGTGTAATAGTCGATCCATATTTCATACAAACCTTGCTCGGCGACATCCGCATCGAAAGTCAGAACCTCTTTCGGTTCAAGATAGACGACATCGCTTCCATACCCTTCGCTTTGAGAACGGCCGTATACTTTTCCGCCGGTCATCGCAGCTGCCGGAATGTTGTACTGGCGGTTTGGAACGGCTTCTTTCGCTTCTTCCCATTTCTTGTAGACATGATAATAGCTGCTATTTTCGCCATTGGCCGTCACAAACGTCTCCAAAGCTGCAATACTGTGTCCGGGATCGGCGCCGGACCGTTCTTGCCCGGAACCGGCAGGCCGATCATTGCTGCCGAAGTACAACGCGGCGGCCGCCGCCGCCATGAGGAGCAAACCGAATATTCGTAAAGGGGCTTTCTTTTTTGTTGTCACTTGATCACAACCTAACAAAAATTTTGCGGTATGAATCTGAAACTTTAAGAATAAGTCAATAGTTTCTAATTATTTCTAATTAGAAACTATTGACTGTTCATCTCCAATTATTTGTTATATTCCCTCAAATAATCGTCCAATGTTTTATTCAGCAGCGCATCCCATTCCGGAGCAATGTCGCTGTATTTTTTGCCTTCGTCCCGGATATCGTCCCGAATGTCCCACGGGTTCAACGTACCGTAAGTTTTGGCTACGCCGGGTATATGTCTCGGGTAAGGTATCGGATTCGAAAGCATCTGCTGGAAGTCGACATTCTGGAATGCCGGGAAATTAAAGATCGCCAGCTCGCTATCTTCCGGGAATCCTTTGACAAGCGGATGATGCTTCAACACTTCAGGATTCGTCGTAATCGGCCACCCCTGAACGAAATCCATCAACCGGTCTTCCGCTCTTAACGGCGCATCTTCGGGAAGTCCGGTATATTCATCGATCAGCGCCCAGCGGGATATCAATCCTTCTTCGCTGTATGTCAACCATTTCAATAATTGGAATGCCGCTTCCGCTTTGACCGGATCTTCCGATAGTGCGCTGGACAAGCTTAGCGTGTCGTAATAAGCGTGAATACTGGTTGTGCCGCCTTCCGGCGCTTGCGGCATCGGGTAAATATCGATTTCCATTTTGCGCGTTTTAATCAATTCATTCACATCCGAGCTCAGCGCATACATCCAAACGTTTCCGACCGCTTCCAGGCCGTCGCCCCAGGACCAGCCCAGATTTCCCGCTTTCTTCGCTCTTTCCTCTTCGGTCAAATCGTAAAAGTGCAGTCCCTGCTTGCCTTCTTTGGAAACCTGATCGAGCCATTCGCCGAATTTTTTGCTATTGGTGTAATCGAATCGGCGCGTTTCCATATTGAACCCTTTCCAGCCGTTCGGAATGCTGTCAAAGTAATGCGACCCGAATTCGATAAATTCAATCATTCCCGGCCAAATCGGGTTATTGGGCGTAAGCTTGGCAACTTCGGAACGAAGATGCTCGTAATCGTCATAAGTCCAGTTGTACGGCGGAATCGCAATATTGTTTTCTCTTAGCAATTTCAGGTTTAATGCCGGGAACTGCGCGACGGACATCCAGGGAATCCCGTATACTTCTTTGCCGTCATACGTTTGCATAAAGCTTCTCGCGTTCTCGGATATCCATTTCGAGTCCGGATCGGCTTCCAGATAAGGCGTCAGGTCCAACGTGAGCTCCCTGTCATACACCTCGGCCGATAGCGGCGAATAGAAAATATCCGGCAGCGTGCCTTCCATCGCTCTTGCCGTCAGGATTTCAAGCTCGTCGCCATCCGGCTGCTCAATAGCGAATTGACGGTCGCGGGTAACTTTGATATTCGGATACTTTTCGGTAAATTTCTTAATATTCAAATAAATCGGGTTGGCATCGTCATTTTCGCCGTAGAAACGCAACGCGAACAACAATTCGATCGGTTTTTCCTGCCAGTCGGGAACGCCGTTTCCGTCTTCGTCAATTCCGGCCGATTCGGAACTTTGTTCATTCTGGGTGACTTCTTCTGTCTCATTGGCTTCATTGGACTCATTGGATTCCGCCGCTCCCTCATCTTTCGAACAAGCGGAAAGCACAAGCGAAAAAATGAGCGCAAGCGAAAGGAGTAAGGCAATTTTTCTTTTCATCGGGACCCTCCATGTACTCGAAATGTGCTTGAATGCCTTTTTATTATAAAGTGAAAGAAACTGTCGCTAAGATAGAATGCGGTCGCCAGTTAGGATAGACAAATGATTGCAAGTTTCGAAGCGGCGGCAGCTGCCTTCTGCAGGCGAACGACATGTTTCTCCCTATCTGTCGAACATTTGTCTACGATGCGGCAATGCCGTTTATTTGTAGTCGATTTTGACCAGATCCCAATACTTCAATTTCGGCAGCTTGAATGACACCTGTCCGTCTTGCTGTTCAAACGTCAACGGCACGGGCGAACCGTTGTAATAATCGGGAGAAGCAAACATGATGCCGCCGACCTTCCGGTCCGCCGGAAAGATGACGCTCACATCCCGAAGCTCTTCCGGCTCGGCCTGATTCGCCTCGTTGTCTTTCCAATCCATCGTTGTCGCGCTGGTGAAATTGATAAAGTGAATGATATCGCTTCGATTCTTTCGCTTTGCAAAGGACCATATTTTGCCCTGTTCGGCTCTTGCCGATATTTCCGGCCCGCCCGATCCCGCAACTTTCAGCTTCGAATCTTCCAGACCGTCGCGCAAAATATTTTGGTACGCCGTAAGAAAATCGTAATAGCGAATCAGCTGCGCTTCCAATTCGGGCGACACGGATAAATTTTTGTTGGGAAAATACTCGTTGGAGAGCATATTTTCCCCAAGCTCCAAGTGAGCCCCGCCGGAGGCGAAGATGACCGCGTCCGTAAGCAAAACGCCCGCCGGATTAAACTGCCCCCGTCCGGATTTGGAATGATCGTAGTTCATATACGCGGCGAGAACCGTGTTCAATTTGTTTCTGCTGGATTGGCTGTTTCGATCGATCACCGCTTTCAAATCGTCATACTTCGGATAGGACCAAACCTCGGTATAGAGAAAATCAACGGGCGCGAGCGCCGCCAGCAAGCCCTGCCCGTATTGATCGACTGCATTCATGACATACGCGACGTCCAGGTTTTTCTTTGCCGTCTTTAGAAACGAAACATAGCCTTGCGGAAGATTGACCATTTTCCCCGCTGCATCGAACAACATCCCCCGATCGCCCAGCTGGTCCACATGCCAGCCGTCGAAAGGCAGCGTGTTGAACACCTCTTTCTCTTTCCCGATAAGATAGTTTTGCCATTCGGGGTTGCCGGGATCGTACAGCATAATATCGCTTGCCCAGCCCGGAAGCGGGTGTTTGTCCTGATCGGTTCGGTCGCGGCCTTTGAACAGCCCCCATTCTGTTTTCACGCCGTCTTCCGCCGCGTCCTCGTATGCACCGAATATCAGGTTATAATTCATCGCTTTCATATTTTTGCCGTGCGCGAGATCAATATAGCCCTTCACCGTATCGAAAGCGACCGGACGGTTCGCAATATCCGGCCACATGTCCGCCGGCTTGCCGCCGACCCGTTTGATCGGATCGTGATGCTTGTATTGCCAATCGTAAAACTGGATTCCGTTAATATGGAACCGGTTCAGACGTTCGATCACGCTCTCCATCTGTTCCCGGCTCATCTTGTGGAAATCCGCCAAATAACCGTAACGCGGAAATTTGCTCCAGTCGGAGGAAACATCGACGGCAATATTAAGGTGGTCCGCGATCCGGTCATGCTTTACAACGAATACTTCCGCCATATAGCCTCTGAAGTCATCTTTCGGCGGCTTCCAGCTCCAGACGACCCGTTCCCCTTCCGCTTTCATTTCCCGTTCGCCGATCTTCGCGCCGAGATGACGATACTGAACAAGCACTTTGGTATCGGGTTCGAACGGATGGAGCCGAAGCGTAAAGTTCACGGGCTCTCCCGGGCGATAGGCCGCTTTGTCGGTGGCGATCCACTTCATTATGCCTTCTCCCGCCGCCTGAGCGGTATCTATTTCAATGTCCTTCTTCCCGCTTATCCTGCATCCGGTAGCGAACGCTGTCATACAGCATGTCAATACGATGGCACAACGTCTCGCTCTCGCCATATTGAATTTCATTCCGTCATCTCCAATCTGCGCCATTGAAATCCGACAGTTTATCTTTAGCATAAGGTAAAAAGCCGGAATACTAGATAGGAAGCGGTAGCGAATTCAGGTAGAAAAATGACTGCAACCGTAACGACATTTCTCCCCCTTGTCCGACGACATTTGTCTAACGTCGTCGCAAGTTCCGCATCCGCTCATACAAAAAACCGGTCCCTGAGAAGGAACCGGTTATCTCTGCATCATCGCTTGCGCCACTTCGTCCGTAATCCGATCGCCGCCTTGTCTTTTCCACTCTTCGACCCATCGGTCGAAGGCTTCGAGCGGCGCGACCCCCATAATAATCTGCGTGAACAAATCCATCTCCGCGTCCACAAGATGGCGCCATTGCGTCTCCATCGTTTCGGTATGCGAATAGTAGATGCTGCTCACTTTGTTCAGATTCGGATCGAGCAGATTTCTCCCGCCTACCAGCAAGGAATAGGCTCGTTTGAAATTGCTGCCCCGCGTATTCCAGTATTGAATATCGGTGCGATCGTAGGGAGCCAGTTTCGTATTTTTGATGGCGTTCAAGTCGTTATGCAGCAACGAATATTCGACTTTATCGGCAAAATCCTCGGGCTTGCTTTCCCCGGCCATCACGTCATGAAGTGCTTTTACAGAAAACGAAATTTCATCGCGGGGAGCAAGCGTAATCCGCAATGGCTGAAAGTCTATCCCGTATTTGTACTCGTCCCGCAAAATCAAATTCGCCACTTTGATTACCGCTTCAGGGTATTCATAGCCTTTACGGACGACCACAAACGATTTCGTCGGCTTAAACATTTTGGCATTAAAATGCCCGTCAGCATCGAGCGGCAAGGCGTAAGCCTGCCAATTGGCTCGCGGGTTGTTTTTCAAAGCTTCCGGCACCGGCCAATATCCCCCTGAGAAAGGCGCAAAAAATATTCCGCCTTTGCCGTCGATCACGGCTTCTGCGGGCGATTCGCGAATCCCCATTTCCTGATCGATCAACCCGCTGCCATACAGATCGCGAAGCTTGGCAAGCGCTGCTTTCGTCTCCGGCTGGATCGATCCGTAGACCGGTTTTCCGTCGGCGCTTTTCAGCCAAAAGCCGGGGTAGCTATTATAGGCGGAAAAGACCGGATTTAAATTAAAGCTGCCGGGACCGGAATGAAAATCGTCATAAAGAGAAGGGCCTGTGACGATGCCGACCGTATCCGCCCGGCCGTTCCCGTCAGGATCTCTCTCGACGAAAGCTCTCGCCGTTTGCTCCAACTTCTCCATCGTTGCGGGCGGCTGAAGGCCGAGACGGTCCAGCCAGTCCTGACGAATCCACATCATGCTGATATCTTCCGCTTCGACGGATGGAAGGGCGAGCATTTTGCCGTCGAACGTGGCGTGTTCCATCGCCTTCCCGTTTGTGCTGTCGATAATGCGTTTCATGACAGGCGATGCGTAACGATGATACACTTCCGTCAAATCGGCCAGCTCGTCGGCTTTGACCATTTGCTTTAATTGAAATTGGGAGACCACCATCGCATCCGGCAGCGTATTGCTGGCGATCGCCAAATCGATCTTTTGTTCCATATTCTCGTTGGCGACCATCCAATCAATTTTGATGTTCACATTGAGCGTATCTTTAATGGCCGTAACCCAAGGATTACGGGCCGGGGTCTCCCCGGTGTATGACTTGAAAGTAGGGTCTACTCCCATTCCGATGCGCAGCGTAATCGGCTGCTCGTATTTCCCGAACGGATGATGTTCGTCGGTTACCAAAGCGGAGCCGGAGTCCGGTATATTTGATCTGCTGCAAGTTGCGATCACAATCAACAATGCGAAAATGAATACTGCGGCGCTTTTGTTCAGCATGCGTTACCTCTTGCTATCGGCATCGTTTTACGCTTCCGCACGTTTGCTGAGCCGGTATTCGCTCGGAAGCATTCCCGTAAATTCCCGAAAAGTGCGGCTAAAATATTTGTCGTCCATATACCCGGTATGCTGCGCAATCCATTGAATCGTTTTGTTCGTGTAAAGCAGATACTGCTTTGCCTTTGCCATACGGATCATCCGAAGATGCTCATTGAACGTATTACCGATAATATCTTTAAAGCACTGGCTGAAATAACTGCGGCTCATATTCATCCTTCTGGCCACATAGGCGGCAGTCAACGGCTGATCCATTTCGGAACGCATGAATTGTTCCGCTTTCAGAATGCAGTCTACGATTTGCTGCGAGTAACCGGTTTTATGTACCGCAAGCCGGACCAATTCGCGGATGCCGACCAGCCACTGCTCGACTTGAAACCACGAATGGACCGGTTCCTTCAGCGTAATTTTCCCGAGCATCGGTTGGGAATATAAGCGGTTCCACTCGTTAACAAAGGCGTATAACAGCCCCAGCAGCTTCGCTTTCGGCAGTCTGAGCAGCTTGATTTCCCGGACGAGTTTGGCAAACAACCCGTCATGATAAAGCCATTCGGCGGACAGCCATAAATCTTTCAGCGATTCCAGCTCTTCTTCCGCAGGTTCTGCCAGCTGCTGATAGCCTTTATGAATGCAAATCGCGATAATCTTGCAGTCGGGGCGATAAAGATAAAACAATTCCCTCTCCGCAAAATCCCTTATCCATCGCTGCACTTCTGACCTGGTCCATCCCGCCAAACCGGATAATTCGACCAAAACACCGTTTTCCGATGCGCTCACGTTGTTCGATAATTGCTGCGAAAGATTACGGTCATCCCCTTCTTCGGAAAGCAGCAGCCAACTGCTCCGGTCCGCTTCGATGATGCGAACGTGCGCAGAGAGTTTCAAATTGTCGGCCCACTCGCGATACGAAACGCCGTTCAGACAAACGACCGCATATCCCCGGTCGGACGCAAGAGGCGCGAATTCGTGCTGAACATGTTGAACGTCGCTGTGCTTCGACTGTTCTTGAATCCGGATTGCGATCCTCCCCAGAACTTCATCCAATTGATCTTGCTCGAGCTCCACCTTCGCAATATAATCAATGGCCCCCAGCCGGAGCGCTTCCTGGATATATTCGAAATCTTGATGCAAAGTCAGAACGACGATATGAACATGGGGAAATCGCTTGCGGACGATCCTCATCAATTCAATCCCGGACATTACAGGCATGGCGAGGTCCGTCAGTAACAAATCGACAGCCTGCGATTCCAGCAATTCCAGCGCTTTCTCTCCGTTATTCGCTTCGCCGACGACCTGCATCCCGAATTGCTGCCACGGCATCACCGAAATGAGCCCTTTTCGGACCAATTTGTCGTCTTCCACCACGAGTACTTTAATCATGCTGCGTTCTCACCTCTTCAATCGGCAACGTTAGATAGATGCTTGTCCCTTTCCCTATTTCGCTCTTTATCTCCAGCCCGGCTTTATCTCCATATCGGGACTCGATCGTCCGTTTCACATAATTCAAGCCGATTCCAAGTCCGACCTTTTGCTGTCCGGCCGTTCTGCTATGCAGCAATTTTTGGACGGTTTCCTCCGACATGCCCGAGCCGTTATCATGAATCGCGATCTCGATGCCTTGATTCAAACGGACGTCTATCCGAATGTACCCGTCGTCCTGCAATCCGTGATAGAGCGAATTTTCCACGAGCGGCTGCAAAATGAAGCGGGGAACCGGTATTTTTAATACGTTCTCGTCCACATGAATGCGAACGTCGAATTGAAAATTGTATCGGATTTGCTGCAGCGTCAAATATTGTTTTATCGCGTCTACTTCTTCTTCAATGGTAGAAGGCCGTCCTAATTTCCCCAAATTGTAATACAATAATTTGTTCAACGACTGGATCAGACGATCGAGCTCTTGCTGCCCGTTCATGACTGCAAGCCAGTGCGCGGTATCGAGCGTATTCATCAAAAAGTGAGGATTGATCTGATAAAGCAGTTTTTCCACTTCCAGGTCGACCCGTTGCTTCTCTTTTTCTCTCACTTCATGAAACAAGTCCCATATTTGTTTTTTCATTTTTTGAAATTGACGCAGCAACGTGTGAAATTCCGGTATCTTCGTCTGTTCGAGGTTGGCGTTGGTTTGCGTTTGCGTAATCATTTTGATTTCCGTCTGGAACTGGTTAAGAGGCTTGTATACCATCTTCCACAGCAGCCATGCAAGCAATAATGTTACCGTAATCAGGAACAAGGTGAATAATGAAATCTGGACGATCCATCGATTTTTTTCTTCGTTAAAATCTTTTTCCGCAATGACCGATACGACGCTCCAGCCTTGACTGCTCGCCTGCTTGTACCAGTAATAACCTTTGCTGTAGCCGGACGTATCGCCTTTCGAAAAATCGGAGAAGGTTGTGCCGCTTCTGAATAACCGCGGAACTTCGCTATAGATGATTTTCCCGTTGTTATCCAAAATAACATGGGAAAAATTATTTTTGGATTGATCACTATCGGGCATATTTTGGACCAATTGAAGGCCCATCTCGATATAGACGTACACATCGTCTCTGCCGGGGAAATCCACTTTTCTTAATGCCGAAAGCACATATCGGTTGTCGAGCCGGTTAAAGCTTTCATGAGGTCCATAATAGGAAATGCCATAATATCCGGCAAAAAGAGGCAGTTTCTTCGGAGAGAAGCTGTATTTCACCGGTAAATTTTCAAATTGGTATTTTTGATCGTTTCCGAAATAATACAATGTCAGGCCGATATCCGGATTGGTGAATGTAATCAGGTTCAATTTTTTCTTGAATTGGTGCTGCAGCTTCATTCGGAGAAACGGTTCTTCGGTTCGCATAAGCTCGTCGAGCTCTCTTACGATCGTGCCTTCATAAGCGAATTGCTGGGAAATATGGTTCAGACTGTTGATCGATTTTTCCAAAGACAGCGTCACTTGCCTGAGGTTGCTGCGAATGCCTGTTTCAATTTTATTCGATAAGATGGAGTTGATCGTAAAATAAGAAATGATGCTGATGCTTATAAATGAAACGAGCGAACTGAATAAAAAAATGATAAATATTCTTGCTTTTAAAGTCATGGAAGACACCTGTTTTCAAGATCTTCCGTACTCAGATATGCGGTTATGCTCATTTGACCCGACCTTTTATATTTATCATATGTATAATTTTTGTATAATTTTGAACCCCGATTTGATCGCTTTCGATGCCAAACGATTCAATCGGCAAGCAGGGCATGCCTATAATCCTACATCCCCCGCCCGCGCTGGGGAGCAGGGGACATAGGACTGCGATCCGAAACGCCGATTATTGCGTCAATACAACCCCAGGAAGAAGCGGGCGATTTTGTCCTGCAAGCCCGGAAGACCTTCATGCCCGAAGTCCGGGAAAATTTCCAGCCTTTTCTTCGAAGTGATCTTGTTGTATGCCGCGAATTGGGTAGACGGCGGACAGATCGTATCCATCAGCCCGACTCCGAACAGCACTTCCCCGCGAATGCGATTGGCCAAATGTTGAATATCAATATAACCGAGACGGGTGAAAATTTCCTCTTCCCGCTTGTGCTGCGGATCGAACATGCGGAAATAGGTGCTCAGTTCCTCGTAAGCGCCTTTGGCCAGATCCATTTCCCAGACGCGCCGATAATCGCTCAGAAACGGAAACACCGGCGCAAGCTTCTTCACGCGGGGCTCCAGCGCCGCGCAGGCAATGGCCAGGGCGCCTCCTTGCGATCCGCCGGCTGCGTATACCTCCTCCGGATCGACTTCCGGAAGCGACATGGCGATGGCGGCAAGCTGGGCGGTATCGAGGAAAATTTGCCTGTACAGCAGATCGTCCGGCTCGCCGTCAAGACCGCGGATAATATGCCCGCGATGCGTGTTGCCTACGACCGATCCGGAATCCTGCGAACGCCCTCCTTGCCCACGGCAGTCCAACGCCAGCACCGAGAATCCGAGCGACGCGTAAGCCAGTTTGTCGAACCAGTCGCCGGAGCTTCCCGTATAGCCGTGAAACAGGACGACCGCCGGATGCGGCTCCTTCGCTCCCTTCGGCCGGACATACTTGGCATGCACGCGCGCGCCTTTTACCCCGTTAAAATACAAATGGAAACAGTCCGCTGCGGGCGTCGTAAAATCGCTAGGCACAATTTCGATCCGGGCATCGACGGCTCTCATCTCCGCCAGTCCCCGCTCCCAGTACGCATCGAAATCGTCAGGGCGCGGATTTCTTCCCTGGTAGGCGTAAAGCTGCTCCAGTGGCATATCAATCAGTGGCATGCTTGTTCTTCTCCTCATTTCGTTTTGGAGTACAACGCTTTCATTTGCTATGTTAAGCTTTCGCGTTCCGGAAGTAAAGAGTTTGCATGATATCGGACCAAACCGCACATCCTAACCCGGACAACTGGCATCAATCGGGAGGTTCGAGCTATGACTTGCAGGAAAGAGCCGGCCGCACGCATTCGAATGAAGCGGCCGCAACTGCCGGTAAGCCGCATCGTGCCGATGCTGGCCATCATATCGGCGTTGCTGGCGAACTTCGGGACATGTGCTGCCGAGGCGCCGGGCATGCGCAGCGCGGCCGACATGTCGGGGCTTCGCGTTCACTCAAGCAGCGCGGCCGACATGTCGGGGCTTCGCTTTCACAACCGCGGGGCGGCTTCGGATACGAATGCATACCTGTCGTCGCCGGCGCAATTCGTTTCAGCCGGGCAAGCGGGCACCCGCGTCACCAGCGCCGAATACAAGGCAAAGCCACGCCAACGGCGAGACATTCCAAGCTGGACGTTGCTGGAGCGCCGCTTCCCGGGCGTATTCGTCATCAGCGGTCCCCGCAATGCGATGAAGGTGGCGCTCACGTTCGACGATGTGCCGGACCCTCGTTTTACGGGACAAGTGCTGGACATCCTCGCCAAGCATAAAGTGAAAGCGACGTTCTTCGTTGTCGGTTGGCGAGCGGTCAAATATCCGGAACTCGTTCGCCGCATTCACCGCGAAGGCCATACCATCGGCAATCATTCTTACGGCCATGCCGCATTTTCAGCCTTGTCCGAAGCATCGTTCATCAAGGAGATCCGGACGACGGATACCGTTTTGTCCCGTCTGACCGGTTCCGAGCCGCGACTTATCCGGCCTCCGTACGGCGAAATTTCGTCCCGACAATTGCAGTGGGCGCGGGATAACGGCCGCATCGTCGTCAATTGGGATGTCGATTCCGTCGACTGGAAAGGCATAAACCAGTATCAAATCTTGAAAAATGTGCGCAAAACGCTTCAGCCGGGCTCCATTATTTTGCAGCATGCCGGCGGCGGCGTCGGTCAGGATTTGTCGGGAACGATCGCAGCGCTCCCCGGCCTGATCGCCATGCTCCGCAACGAAGGATACGAGCTTGTGACGGTGCCCGACCTGCTCGGCTTGCCGTCTGTCGGCAGGCCGCATCGGACGTAACGCTGTTTTGCCAAGTCTACCTGTTGCTGCAAGCTGCCCGTAAAACGCAAAACACCGGAATTTGTCCTTGCGTTGACAAATTCCGGTGTCGATGCGATTATTCCAGAACATAAACATTAATATACTGAATACCGAATTGGCTCGCTTGCTGGCGGCTGCCGCCGACGAACAGATCGACCCGGTAACCGTTGATCGCGCTGCCCGTATCCGTCGCCGTTGCGTAATAACCGCCCTGCGGCAAACCGTTATAGTCGTAGCCGGTAATATAAAGCTTCGTTCCGAGCGGAATAACTTTGGGATCGACCGCTACCGTGCCGATTTTGAGCGGATTGCCAAAGTAATCGACCGGTCCCCAGCCGTTTTCCTCATGGGATGCCGTATATGCCGTCGCTTTTGCTTTAATCGCCGTTTTGTAGGCGATCGTCTTGCCGTTCAGTTTGACGGTTTTCGTATTTTGAGCGGCTTTGGAAGCGGAAGCGGCCTTGACCGTATTCGCCGATGCCGCGCCGGTTGCCGGAATTTTGATTTTCAACCCGGCATAGATGTTGAGCGGATCGATCGTCGGATTGGCTTTCATCAGCTTGTTCAAGTCGACATTATACTGGCGGGAAAGCTTCCAGAATGTATCGTGATTCGTTGCCGTATGTGTCTTGGTTGCTGCGGAAGCGGTCGCAGCCGAAGCCGATAACGCGAATGCGAGGGCGAGCGACGTTGCAGTTACAACGGTCCGCCGGACTAATTTTACCATTCGTACCATTGAACCTCCTGTTTCAGCGTAATAAAATATGCGCCGTCGACGTACCGGCGGCGCATATCCTCAAACTGGCTTAACCGATGAACATTTGCACCCATTGGCCTTTGTAGTACGCAACCCCGATTTTCGTAAAGTTTTTGCTCAGGATATTGGCACGGTGACCCGAGCTGTTCATCCAGGCGTCCATTACTTCCTGAGGAGAACGTTGACCGGAAGCGATGTTCTCACCTGCGTAAGAATACTTCACGCCAAAAGAGCGCATCATATCGAATGGCGATCCGTAAGTCGGCGACGTGTGGCTGAAGTAATTGTTGATCGACATGTCTTTCGCTTTTTCAAGCGCGACTTTCGTCAGCAACGGGTCCGACTGCAGAGCAGGCAGTCCTGCTTTGGCGCGTTCCTGGTTAACCAGCGTTACGACCTGCTGGGCGAACTGATCCTGGGCTACCGTCGAACCTCCGGTGTTGCCGGCATTGCCGTTGGAACCGTTGTTGCCATTACCGGCGTTGCCTTGGTTCGCACCGCCGTTGACGGCGTTGCCTTGATCTGCGCCGCCGTTGCCGGCTTTGCCTTGATCTGCGCCACCGTTGCCGCCATTTGCTCCGCCGGGTTGTCCGGGCAGATTCGGGAAGCAATTGCCTTGGCCAAGATCGATTCCACCAAGGTCAATGTTACCAAGATTGATATCATCGAGATTGATACCATATTTATCTGCAATTTGTTTAAGCGTATTGTTGTCAATCTTAATCGGTGCACTGAAGTTCCACTTCACGACGGGTGCGGCTTCCGCCGGTTTCGCCGTCGCTCCGACTCCTGCTACTGTCATGCCAGCGATGACGAGACTAGCAATCCCCAACCGAATCGGTTGCCATTTCATGAATGTTTCCTCCCATGCTCGTTTTTTCGGGCTGCTTGGCCCCTCACGAAAATTATCGTAACATGAGAACAACCGGCGCAGATCACACAATAAATGCCAAATCTCGATTATGAGAATCTGTTCATCGAAATTTGTTGATTTGCCGACATTCGACCGAATCCGGATGAGAAAAAGCTAATGTTTTTAAGGTGCATAACATCGCATTAACGAGGCTCGCTTGACCGGCATAATGCCGAAATCAGCCAGTTTATCCGGCATTCCGCTTCGTTTGTATGCCGTCGCCGCGCGGCCCATAGCGCACCTGTAAGGCGCTACCGGCGTAAAAAAACACTCTGCCGCAATCGACAGAGTGTTTTTTCGCTATACGTCCGTGCCTATCAGCGGGCCAGCCAGCCGCCGTCCACGCAAAGGATATGGCCGTTCATGTAATCGGAAGCCGCGGATGCGAGGAAGATGACAGGACCTTTCATATCCTCCGGCGTTCCCCAGCGGCCGGCCGGAATCCGTTCGAGTATCGAGTCGTGCCGCGCTTTGTCGGCGCGCAGCGCCGCCGTGTTATCGGTTGCCATATAGCCCGGCGCGATCGCATTGACCTGAATGCCCTTGCCCGCCCATTCGTTCGCAAGCGCCTTCGTCAGTCCGGCAATCGCGTGCTTGCTGGCTGTATAGCCCGGAACGTTGATGCCGCCCTGGAACGACAGCATCGAGGCGATATTGATGATTTTGCCGCTGCCGCGCTCGATCATATGGCGTCCGATCTGCTGGGACAGCCGGAATACGGCATGCAAATTGACGTCAATGACGTCATGCCAATCCTGCTCCGCATGATCGGCCGCCGGCGTGCGCCGGATAATACCGGCGTTGTTGACCAGAATGTCGATCGCGCCGAAAGCTTCTATCGCGCGCCGGACGACATCGCCGATGCCGTCCAGTTCGCCGAGATCGGCGGCCAGATGGACCGCCCGCCGCCCGACCGCCTCGATGGCGCGGACCGCTTCGCCGCTGTCGGAGCGGGAAACGAGCACCACATCCGCTCCCGCCTCCGCCAGACCGACCGCCATCGCCTGCCCGAGACCTCCGGACGTTCCGGTGACGAGAGCCTTCTTGCCGCTCAAATCAAAACGATTCGTCATGTCCGTTATACCGCCTTTCTTTCCATTCGTTCTGCAGCTGCCGTTTATTCGTCGATGATTTTCAGCTTCGGCCGCCGGTATGCCGCCGCTTGCTCGGCGGGCAGCTTCCGGTCCGTGACGATCGCATCCAGCTCGTCGATCGCCGCGAACGTGATCAGCGCGCATTGGCCGAATTTCGTATGATCGGCGACAGCGATCACTTCATGGGCCGTTTCGACGAGCGCCCGCTTGAAATCGGCCAGCTCGCTCGTATAGATCGACAGCCCGATCTGCGCATCGACCGCCGTCGCCGAAATGAACGCCTTGCGGATGTTCAGTTTCCGTACATATTCCACCGCTTCCGGACCTGTCAAAATGTTGCGGACGCGGCGTCCGCCGGGAACGACGAGCCGGATATGCTCCTTGCTTGCCAGCTCGCGGATAATAAACACGTCGTTCGTAATGACGGTAAGCGGCGCATCGTCCAGCAGCCGGGCGATTTCCAGCGTCGTGCTGCCCCCGTCCAGCGCAATAATGTCGCCGGGTTCGATCAACGCCGCCGCCCGGCGGCCGATGACCGCTTTCTCCGCCGCTTGCCTGACGATCGGCTCCCGCTTCGGGAAAATATCCCACTGGTTGCTCTGCGCCAGCACGGCGCCGCCGTGCACGCGGACGAGCAGCCCCCGCTCCTCGAGCTTGCCGAGATCTTCCCGCACCGTCTTGCCCGATACGCCGAGCATTTCGCTCAGCTCGCCGACGGTGGCTTCTTTGCGCTCGATCAACCGTTCCATAATGAGTTCGTATCGTTTCATGGCATGCATCTATTTTCAACCGCTTTCGCTTTCGAATTGGGGGTCCGGCCATCAAATTTCAGGCGCAAAACGCATACACCTTTATTTCAAATCTTTCATCGCGACCGGATCCATATCGTCGAATTCCTGGTTTTCGCCGGCCATTCCCCAGATGAAGGTGTAGCTAGTCGTTCCGACGCCGCTATGGATCGACCAGCTCGGAGAGAAAACCGCCTGCTCGTTGCGCACGACCAGATGGCGGGTTTCATGCGGCTCGCCCATCATATGGAACACGACGCCGTCCTCCGGCATGTCAAAATATAGATATACTTCCGAACGGCGATTGTGCGTATGGCAAGGCATCGTGTTCCACATGCTGCCGTCTTTCAGCAGCGTCATGCCCATGACGAGCTGGCAGCTCCGGATGCCGCCGCCGTGAATATATTTGTAAATCGTGCGCTCGTTTGAGGTGCTGAGGCTTCCCAGATGGACCGGAGCCGCTTCCTCAATGGCCGCCTTCACCGTCGGATACGACTTATGCGCAGGCGACGAATTGTAATAGAAGCGCGCCGGATTGGCCGCATCGTTGCTGGCGAACGTGACATCGCGGGTACCGAGGCCGATGTACAGGCAGTCGCGCGGCGCCAGCTCGTAGCGCACGCCGTCGGCCGTTACGATGCCCGCCCCGCCGATATTGATAATGCCGATTTCGCGTCGTTCCAGAAAATAGTCGCTTCCCATCTCCTTCTTGTCCGCTTCCAGCTTCACCGGTTCATTCACCGGCAGCGCGCCGCCGACGAGAAACCGGTCGACATGCGAGTATACGGCCGTCAGCTTGTCCGGCACGAACAACGTGTCAATCAAAAATTCCTTGCGCAGACGTTCCGTATCGAAATGCTTCACTTCCTCGGGGTGAGAGGCGTACCGAATTTCCATTCCTGCATCATCCTCCATTGGTTTATAACGAGAACGTTCATTTACGTTCATTATAGTTTATTTACGTTTATTTGGGTAGTGTGATTTACCGTTCCGAGTCGATTTTCCACTAATCCCGGCATTCTCCCGCTTGTAGCCCCACAGTTTTAAGAAAAACGACTCCGTCGTCCCTGTCTGAGGACGATACTGATTCGCGATAAATGCTTAAACAGGATGGCGGCCGGAGTTCTATTCGCCCTCGCCACCCGACCGCTGGGCAACTAATTGCGAACCTCCAGGGCCTTATTCGCTCACGCCACCCTCGCCGGGCGCCTGATTGCGAA